>PWHJ01000195.1 GCA_003554865.1 Bacteroidota bacterium
ATCAGACGTGCCTTTCAAAATAAAATAATCCTGGCAACAAGTTAAATAATGTAGTGCCTAAGCAAAATTGCTATATATTGATTATGTGTTAATTACAAAATTAAACCGCCGAAGTCAGGAGAAACTGGAGTCAATCCCGCTTCGGCCTCCCGGTACTGCACACATTCCTAAAAAGGGCGGGAGATCAAACCCGCCCTCTTTTTTAATAATCAGCTGGTTATTTCAGTATATCAAATTAAACTCATTTCTTTTTCTGAATGAACCCCCAATATTTGCAGCAGGCTGACGGGGGTTCATTCGTATTATTTTGCATACCAAAGGCTGATTTTTCATTTTGCTTAAATAAAAAGGGATATATTCTAACCACTATCGCAAATTATTACCTTCTCATCATCCCGCCAAAAAATATGGAATTGGCAAACAATTTGCTGTTGCCAAACCAGTATGCCCTGAAATTGGGATTGTGAATTAACGATATAACATTCCCCCTTCCCCTTGAATTTATTAGTACCGCAGCCGAATTGTTTACAATATCAAGGTAGGGGTCCCATACATATCCGCTCATCAAGGCATCATCGGTAAA
The DNA here is from genome assembly GCA_003554865.1 of Bacteroidota bacterium. Lineage (GTDB taxonomy): Bacteria > Bacteroidota > Bacteroidia > Bacteroidales > PUMT01 > PUMT01. The sequence continues at coordinate 584 of PWHJ01000195.1, forward strand.
GATCAGCGGGTTGACAAAGGGATTGTTTTTATCGGGTTTTGCAGCAAAAGTTCCCGAAACATACAAAGGCAGCTTTTCATTTCTGTATCCATAACCTATCGGATGGGTAATATCCAGTTCCGCCTCAAATATCGATCCCGGTATTCTTCTTGCACCCCGGTGTTCAGAACGTATCTTGTAGGGAAGCCTTTCCGGCTCTTCAATTGAAGGTGCAGATACAAACTCTATATCGGCCAGTCCGTTTTGCTCGAGCCATCTGCTGGAGGTGCCTATTGCCACAATTTTACCTCCCCTTCTAACCCAACGCTCAAGCAACTCCGGCTCCACATCCCTGTAATTTCCCGATACCATTATAATTGTATTGTACCTTTCAAGATCGGTGTTATTAAAATCATCCTGTTCTATTTTGGTAACAGGCATTCTGTAGCGCTGATCAAGGTGGTGCCAGACCTGACCTGCCTCTCCGCTGCTGGTACCCGGACCTGTCACAAGCAATACCTCGGGCTTTTCAAGAGGGGCAAAACTGCCGCTTCCTATATGAATTCCCTCCCGCGCCAGACTGGTTCCAACAGAGTGAACTGTAACCCCGCTCATTTCTGCAGCTTCCCTTACCAGCTCATAAATCTCATCCTCACACAGCTCCTGGGTTTGTACCGGAACAGATATAGTACCGTAATTAAAGTCGACCAGCTCATTCTCCGTATTGTTAATACTTAAGGGCTCAGTTGCAACTTTTGCCCTTATTCCGTGCTTTTGAAGGAAATAGAGTGCTTTGGGCGCATAAAACTCATCCCATTCAAAAAGGTAGGCAGTGTTGGTTTTTTCACCCACAAGCTCTCCCTCTGGAAAAAGGTTTTCTTCAACTTGTTCACCCTTAATAGCCGAAAGCTGTCTCTGTGAAGTGATCTTTCCATGCGGAAGATTGAAAGCCAGCGGCATAGACCATGTAGAAGCATCGTAAAAGAGGCTGTCCTCAAACTCAAGTCTTTTTTCAAAAAGTGACTGAATATACCTGTACTGCGGCTGCTCAAGCGGTACCACCCATGCCTTGCCGGGAGAATACTCGTCACCCCCCACTTCCACACTTTCATTTATACCGTAAAATTCAATATCATGGGTTTTCAGTATCTCCTTAAAATGATAATTCCTGCCCTGGTCATAGCGGTCGCCAAAAATATAAGCATTAAAATCCTCCTGCCGGGCCTCCTCAACGGCCGAAGTGAAAAACCAGCGCATATGATCCAGCAACTTATCCCTCATTTCTAATCCGCCTTCAAGGGTTGAAAGTGAGGTTAAGACCTGGTTGCGAATAGTGCTGGCAAAGGTCAGATCTCCGTGAACGGTTTCCCTCACATGCCCTCTCGAAGATGCTTGTTCAAACAAAATACCGAGTCCACCGTGAGCATCCGGATAAGTTGAACCGTATCCGTAATAAAAATCATCAAACATCTCGCGGGTCATGTACATCTCGCCTATCTCGTCAAACGCTTCGGCATGGAATCCTGCAAGTTCCATTGTCAGCTCCACGGTTCTCTCCGGAGTACGGGGGTTTTCCCTTCCGGGAATACCGGGTGAGAAAAAGAAGGTGTTCTGGGAGCCAAACTCATGATGATCTGTACTTATATTGGGCAACCACCTTTGGTACTCCTCAACTCTTCCCTTTCCTTCAGGATGCTGAACGGGCAGCCAGTCGCGGTTCAGATCAAACCAGTAATGGTTAGTCCTCGAACCGGGCCATACATCACTAAACTCCCTGTCTGCCGGATCAGAATTGGGTGTCATACTTTTATGCCTGTTAACCCAGCTTGCAAACCTGTCCTGTCCGTCAGGATTCAGCGAAGGGTCAATTATAATAACCATATCATCCAGATACTGCTCAATATCAGGACACATCCCGGCGGCAAGATAATATGCAACAAGCTTCGACGCGTTATGAGAGCTGGGCTCATTACCGTGCACTCCATATCCAAGCCTGACTATCAGAGGCATATTTTCAACATCAAGATCGTGAGCACTCTCAGGATCAGCCAGCTTTAGATGATTTTCCCTAATAGCTTCAAGGTTCCTGTGATTCTCCTCTGATGTTATAATCAGGTTAACAAGCGGTCTTTGCTGGTATGAACGGGCATATTCATATACCTCAGCCCTGCCGGATTTTTCAGCTATAAGCTGCATATAATGGACAAGCTGGGCATGATGAATATGCCACTCTCCGACCTTGTATCCAAGGAACGATTCCGGAGAAGGTATATTCTCATCATATTCAATGGACGGGAGGTAATAAGTTATCTCCTCCCCCGCATTTAAGCGTAAAACAATAAAAATTAACGCCGAAAACAGAATGATCTTTTTCATAGGAAAATTAATTTTAGGGTTTGCTTAAATTTTATAAAATGTAGCTGTTGCCAAGTTAAAAATTTTTCCTCTCAAAGACGAGCTCTTTTAAATACAATTCAACCCTTTTCATTAATGGCTTCAATGTTAGCGCCAATAAAATAACTGAAAAAAGGACTAAGAATTGAAATTTTAAAAAAAATATTATTTGTTTTTAAAAACTTTTTTTGGAAAATGAAAGATCACACCTTAAATTTGTTTACAGGCAAAATCAGATAAAACGACAATAGAATTTTATAAATTCTTCCGGAATGTTTCAGCACCCGGGGCGAACTCCGAAAAGCCTTACGAGTAGGAACAACTTAAATTTTTAATGTTATGAAAAAACAAGCAATTACTTTAGGTCGCGTTGGTATTTTATTACCTATTGCAGTGATTATTCCGATCATTGGAACACTTGCAGGCTTGGCGGGGATGATATTGTTGCTGATTTCACATTATAACTTTTCCAAGGCATTTGAAAAGCCACCGATCTTTAACAGAGCTTTGCTGGGTACTATAGTGACGGTCGGGGGTAACTTGATCGGCTTTATAATACTTGGCATAAGCATAGGTCTGGCTGTATTCTCCCTTGAAGGTGCAGCTGAACCAGCCGGCTACCAGGAAGCAATGTCGCTGATTTTCGGAAGCGGCTTTGCAATTTTTGGCCTGATAATAGTACTTGCAGGTTTGATTATCGGTGCTTACTTTTACTTTCAGTCACTTAAAGACCTTGCAGAAAAGACCGGTGTAAATCTTTTCAGGACAGCAGGCTTGCTTTACTTTATAGGTGCCATTACATCCATAATATTGATCGGACTGCTTGTAGCATTTGTTGGTTGGATAATTCACATAATAGCTTACTTCTCCATTAAGTCAGAAGAGGAAGAAGCAGTTGCTGTATAGACTTTATTTTTAGCACATATAATTTACCCTGTTTTAGGGTTTTATTACAATCCCGGGCATTCTTGTCCGGGATTTTTTCAAAAGGCTTATTTCAGGAACCCAGCTGTAAGAGGTCTAAGAATGCTTTCTCAAAAACAGGATAAACAGTCAGATAAACCCCCGTCAGACTTTGGCAGACAAAATATGATGAACAAACATAAAATAAAACCGCTTACATAAAAAGATAAATATGTCGATAAAAATATTAAATAACCGGGATTTTGTGTTGACCTTCTCCGTTGTTGCAGGTTTAATTCTGGGTGATTCAATTGAATTTCTCTCGGAAATATCCCTTTATTTACTGATGTTTGCAATGGTTGCATCAACAATTAACTTCTCATTCAAATCCTGGAGAAACACTTCGAATCTTATAAAACCCCTGGCAGGTTCTCTTGCTTTAAATTACCTTTTAACAGGGTTGGTAACAGTGATCCTTGCATGGCTCTTTTTCCTGAATACAGGACACAACTCTTTGTGGGTGGGATTTATAATAATAGTGGCTGCACCACCGGGACCGGCGGTGGTTCCCTTTACCACAATGCTTAAAGGGGATATCAATTATTCGACTACCGGCTTGTTCGGCCTCTATATTCTTGCAATTGTTTTAACCCCTTCAATTATGCTGGCATTTCTTGGCACTTCTTTGATATCGCCGCTGATGATAATGCAGATAATGGTGCAGTTAATTATTATTCCCCTGATAATAAGCCGTTTTTTAAGACACCGGAAAACTTTGCCTTATGCCCAAAAATCTGCAGGAACAGTCACAAAATGGTTGTTTTTCTTGATTATAGCACCCATTATAGGAATGAACCGCGATGTATTCTTTCAGGAGCCTTATATGGTATTAAAGGTAGCAGCAGTTTTTGTTATAACAATGTTTCTGCTTGCAGGGGCATACAATTATGTAATGGCAAAAAACAATACTAACAAAGCTTTAATTATAAGCAGCACATTTGTTATGACAATTAAAAGTGCTGCCTTTGCAGCTGTCGTTTCAACTAGGTTTTTCCAGGATGACCCCGTTGTAGCAATGCCTGCGGCCGTATTAAGCATATTCATCATTTTATTCGCCATCTTATACTCATTATTTGTAAACAAACTCCTTTACAAAATGATAAAGAAAAAAATATAACCATAAAACAAGTTTATTTTTATTGTCAAATCAGGAAACCTCAGCCGGTTAATGACGTAAATAAAATATAAGACCAGAGCCGGCAATCAAATCAATATATTTGCCTGTTGATCTGAAATATTTGTTCCCTATGAACCGAATCATTTTATATTCATTTTATATTCTACTTGCATTAGCTTCCTGTACACGGACTGTTTATGTGCCGGTACTCAGGCCGGCGATGGTTGACCCGCCTCCTCATATTGAGTCGATTGCCATAGTTGACCGGACAACTCCCGAAGATACATCCAGGCATATTGTTGAGTCGGTAATAACTGGCAGCTTGCCGGGACTTAACCGGGAGGCTGCCCAGAGTTCTGTTGAGGGCGTTGTCAGAACACTGGAAAACTCACCGCGTTACAGTATTGTGCGCACCACCAAGCGCCTCACCACCCCTGAAACAGGAGGCAACTGGCCTTCCCCTCTCTGCAGGGAAAAAATCGTGTCATTGTCTGAAAAATACGGCACCGATGCCATTCTGGCGCTGGAGGCTTTTGATTCAGACCTTATAGTAACCGGTGGACAAAGAAAGGTAAAGCCTGCGGGGGAAGGCGGAACATTACTGCGCAGGGAATATCATACCGGCGGTATTGCAAGGGTGAAGCTGGGCTACAGGCTTTATGATGTAAAATCAAATGCCATAGCCGACGAATATATGTTTACACACGATAACAAATGGGAATCCTCGGGCAACATCGTTCAGATGGTTGTAGGACAGGCCGTGGACCACCGCAGGATGGTAAACGATATCAGTAATCAGGCTGGCATAATATATGCAGAAAGGATTACCCCAAGATGGGTCAGACTTAACCGTGAATTTTTCACAAAAGGCAGGTTCAATAAAGATTTCAAAACAGGTGTAAGGAGAGCTACCGTAAATGACTGGTACGGGGCGACGGAAGCATGGCACCGCTCGGCAAACTCAGGATACAGGAAAACAGCCGGAAGGTCCGCTTTTAACCTTGCCCTTATGTATGAAATAGACGGCGATCTGCACACTGCAAAGGAGTGGGCCCAAAAAGCATATACCGATTACGGCATAAGGAAGGCAAGGCAATATGTTTTGAAGCTGGAAAAACGCATAAGAGAACAGGGTATTACCGAATATCAGCTAAGGTAGAAAACAAGCGCTAATACTGCTCTGCCCTCCAATTATCCCCTCTCTGCCCGGAACAAATCCATAATACCCGGATTATTCAAGGCTTTTTGCAGAACAAGGCCGGCAATTTCAATTCCCAACTGTATAACCAACCGGAATAATTTATGAACAATTTAACTGGCAAGTTGTTGATTACTATAAAAATTAACAGTAAAAACCGGAAAAAAGTTTTACCTTAATTAAATTATTAAATCAAAAACGGAGGTTTGTTATGAGTAAACCAATTATCATCAAGCAGGCAACATTTCTTTCGGTACTGTTACTGGCGGCACTTGTTTTTTTCTCAGGCTGCAACGGTGAGCCTGAAAGAGAAGAAGAAGAAGTAACGGTTGAAACCGAAGATATGGGCAAACAACCATGGGTACTTGACATTGAGGAAGCAACCATTGCAAATCCGAATTACCGTCTTGCGAGATGGACAGGAGAATATATGCAAATGGTGCTGATGTCGATTGAACCCGGAGGAGTCATTGATCTTGAAGTTCACGAAGATCATGATCAGTTCATAAGGATAGAGCAGGGAGAAGCCCGTATCCGAATGGGAAAAACAGAAGAAGATCTTACATTCGATGAAAATGTCACCGATGACTGGGCGGTTTTTATACCTGCCGGATACTGGCACGAGGTTAGAAACACCGGTAACACGGATCTGAAGTTATACACTATTTATGCCCCGCCGGAGCATCCAAGCGGCACGCTTCATGAAACCTACGAGGATGCGGAAGGATACCATGAATAAAACCCCGGTGTAAATCACCCCCGTAGCTTTCCCATAAGGGATAATTACGGGGGTTTTATTATTTAGTAAGCGAGACTTTAGTTATCTTCTCCATATTTTTAACTACAAGAACAGGCACTTTTTTACCTTCCCCGACAAGCTTTTTCGAGCTTTCTTCAAAAAAGAAATTGGCAAGGGGGGATTTATATTTTGAAGCTGTAACTATCATATCCACATCATTTTTAAAAGCATAGTTGTTTATGAGCTTCCCCTCGTCATCCTGCAGCTCCATTGAATAACTGCACGGAGGTGCATCCTTTATATCCTCTTTTTCCAGGAATTTCGAATATTCCTTACCTACATATTCCCTAAGCCGGCCTTTCATATCTTTAACGTTGCCGGGAGTAACTTTAGGGAGGTAGTTAAGAGGGAACTTATAAACATGCAAACACTCAACCGTTGCACCTGTTCTGTTGGCTATTGACTGAGCCATACGCAGAGCCAAAGCAGCTAGTTTTGAAAAGTCCATTTTCACCAGCAGTTTTTTAATCTGATGCCTGCTTTTTTCATTCAAATAAAGAACGGATGATGGAAGCGCCCCCGCCAGCTTTTTTGAAACCCCGCCTTTTCCGCTCAATATGGTAAGATCTATATCATGGCGTTTTGCATACTGGGATATCTTTTCCGTGGGCAGACCCTCCTCTATAACAAGGTCAAAGTCAATTTTATCCTTTACCGAAAGATCATCCTCTATTCTCTCCTGAAGCTCATTTGATATTAATTCTTCAAGTTTTTCATTGTTGTCGTGATAAGAATCCATTATCTCATCCGGCAGCTCGTAAGATTCCATAACATGTAAAAAAACAAGCCTTTTGGGCTTGAAAGTATTTACAATAAAATTGGTGTAACTGATCAAAAAATGATCGGTTTCGGTTATGTCAAGGCATACAAGAATATTGTGAAATATACTCATGGCACTATTATTTGTTGACATTTTCTTTTCCTTCCTGCTCCATTTTGTCCCTTTTATCGACAATATCCTGAATTGACTGGGCATAGGAGCTCTTGTCAGCTTCTTCCTCTTTTTGCCTTTCGAAATGCATCATCTTGTTCTTCTCATCCCTTAGTCCCTTCAAGAGGCTGTTTGTCATTACTAACAAAACAAGCGCGAAAGGCAATCCGGTTATGATAGATGCAGTCTGCAACGCTCCCAGTCCACCGCCAACAAGCAAAACCCCAGCAATGGCACCCTTTGTTATTGCCCAGAATACCCGCTGGTAAACCGGGGCATCCAGCTTACCACCCGAGGTTAGGCTGTCAACCACAAGAGAGCCCGAATCAGATGAAGTTACAAAAAAACTTGTTATAAGCAATACACCGGTAACAGATGCTATATAATCCAGGGGAAGCTGCTCAAGGAGTACAAACAAAGATACGGCAACATTTTCTTCAACAGCCGAGACAAGGTCTGCTGCAGAGTTAATTTCCAGGTACAGGGCAGATCCCCCGAAGGAGGAAAGCCAGAGAAATGTTATAAGAGAAGGCACCAGCAACACACCCATAACAAACTCGCGTATGGTCCTTCCCCTTGATATGCGGGCAATAAACATTCCCACAAAAGGAGACCAGCTGATCCACCATGCCCAGTAGAACACAGTCCAGTCCCTCTGCCAGCCGGCATGTGTATAAGCCTCCGTCCAAAAGCTTATCTCGAAGAAATTATTAAGGTAGGCGCCCGTGTTTTGGACAAATGATCCCAATATGAAGAGCGATGGACCGATTATTATAATAAAAGCCAGAAACAGCGCCCCAATGAAAATATTCATCTGACTGAGCCTTTTAACTCCCGCACTCATTCCTGCAATAACCGAAGCGGTGGCAATTAGGGTTATTACAGCAAGAAGTATTATCTGCACGGTGATGCTGACCGGTATACCGGCAATATGGTTCAACCCGGCATTGATTTGCTGCACTCCCAGGCCAAGCGAAGTGGAAATACCGAAAAGGGTGGCAATAACTGCAAGCACATTGATCGACTTGCCCAGTCCACCATGTATCCTCTCTCCTATCATAGGCTGGAAAACAGAACTTATGGTAAGAGGCAGTTTTTTATTGAATGAGAAAAATGCAAGACCCATTGCTACAAGAGCATATATTCCCCAGGCATGAAGTCCCCAGTGCAAAAAAGTATATTGCATCGATTTCTCGGCCGATTCAACGGTTCCCCCTTCACCGGTGGGCGGTGAAACATAGTGAAGTACCGGCTCGCCTACACTCCAGAAAAGTATCCCGATACCCATTCCTGCACTGAACAGCATGGCAAACCAGGCACTTTTAGAAAAATCTGGTTCAGCTCCCCTTCCGCCAAGCCTTATGCTGCCATACCTGCTGAATGCCAATGCCAGGCAAAAAACAAGAAAAAGATTCACAACAAGCACGAAAAACCATCCCCCGACTTTTGAGATCTCATCCTGTATGGATTCAAAGATCCGTTCCATGGGTTCTCCCACAACCAGGGTGACCACGATAAAAAATATAACTAGCAATGCGGAAAAAATGAAAACCGGGGGATCAATATCAAAATATCTGTTGCTTATATTTACCTTACGGTTTTTGTTATTTGACTCCTGCGTGGTTTTTTCCATACTTTGCCGCTTTTTTCAATAACTCATTTTCCTTTCTGCATATTCGGCTCGGCCGTGACAAAACAAAGCAAAAATATTTGAATCTGCTTAATTAAACAACACCCTGCAAAAGTAAAAACCTAAAGTTTCGCACTAAATTAATATGCTAAAAAACAGCAAAAAAAGATAAAAAAAGCAGCATGGTACTTATGTTAATATACAGAATATTAGTATATTAACAGTGTAATCCAAAACACAATA
>PWHJ01000239.1 GCA_003554865.1 Bacteroidota bacterium
ATTTTTTCTTTGTATTTTTCATCTGAAAAGTGGTGTTTTTTTGTTTGTGTTATTTGTGTAACGACTTAAATATAAACAAAATACATCACTTTTCCTTGTTTTTATTTTACTTTTTCAAGTGATATTCAAATCTGAAAAACCCGGCAAAAAGCAGCCCCAGCAACAAAACATTTACTGAAAGTATCAGCAGTGAGGTAAAAACCGGTGAAATTTGAGAATAATTTTTGCTTTTTGCGGTCCACCTCCTTCTTTGATTCAAAAACCCCTTAAGTGTATTTACAGCCGGGGTATATACAATGGCAGCAGGTGACTTTATAAAATGGATCCCGGAATTATTCAGCTTTTTTACTGCATGCAAAAAAAACACATCATCCCCGGAGGCTAAATGCATTTTAAGATTTGGAGAAACTTTTTTATAATCTTTTTTTCTAAAAGCAAGATTTGCACCATTACACATTAGCGGCTTTTTAATATTTATTGCTCCTGCAGATGCAGCAACCAGACTTATAAATTCAAGTTTCTGAAAAAACCCGGCAAATCCTTGCCCACCTTTTAAAAAAATCGGTCCGGCAATTACAGATGGTCTGTGTTCACTGTAATAAGAAACAAGCTCACCAAGCCATGACTTTCCCATAGTACAGTCTGCGTCGGTGGTAACAATTAAGTCATGCCTTGCTCTAAAAACCCCTTCACTTATAGCGGCTTTCTTGCCTTTATGGTCTCCCGTCAATTTTATTAGCCTGATATTTGGGTATAATCCGATATATTTTTCAGCAATATTGGCCGTTTTATCTACTGAATGATCATCAACAACTAGAATCTCAAAATACTTTAATGGATAATCCTGCCTGACCAAAGATTCAAGCAATTTGGATAAATTTCCTTCTTCATTTCGTACCGGGACTACTACAGTTGTAAAACAAACTGAATCTCTTTTTGGCCGGTACACGGGCAAAGTTAGCCAACCATGAAATAAAAATCCAATCCAGATAATATATAAAGTTGCCAGTGTTCCTGAAACAATAAAAACCCAGATCATTGTAGTTGCCAAATTTGATAAATAACTATTTGTGAAATTTTAGAGGAGGCAAATTAGAACTTATTATCACTTAATCCATTCGAAAAGCTGATAATGGTCGGCACTCATACCAAGCTTCATATAAACCTTTTGTGCATCATGGTTATTCTTGTCTACATATAATCGTATCCCTCCGTAGGCGGGAGACTGCAGGACTATATCCTGAACATAGCCGTACATGGTTTTAAAAATGCCACTGTTGCGAAATTCGGGCAATATGTATAAAGATTGTATCCATATAAAATCGCAATTACGCCAGTCACTCCACTCATATGTAGTTAGCATGGTCCCGGCAATTGCTTTATCCTTTTCAGCCATATAATAAGCTCCTTTTGAGCTGTCTTTGAAAACTGCTTCCACTCCTTCCCTAACAATAGTCGTATCGAGCTTTAACCCTTCGGTTTCGAGTGCCAGATATTCCTGCAGCCGGGCTATAGTTTGAATCTCATTTTGAAAAGCTTCCCTGACCTTAACCATAATAATAATTTGAATAAAAAAGCGGAAATTTAACACTCAGCTTGCAATTTAATCCATGTCAGGTACAAATCCTAATTCCGGCGGTTAATTCTATCTATTTTAATCCGTTTACAGGCTGAGTGTCGAGATTCGTAAGTCCGGCATTTTTAGCAGCCTCAACCACCTCATTATATTCTTCACTGGTTATTCTTCTGGAAATTTCAGCATACTGATCTGCTTTGTGAACAGGCATATATTGAGACATTATGTTAACATAAGTATCGTTTGGCAGGTTGTCTGCTATCCATTTTACAACCTCAGTAGATCCGCCAACATCATTCGGCATTACAAGGTGCCGTATTATAAGTCCCCTGCTCATTATACCACTGTCGGGTGATGCATCAGCTATGCCAACCTGACGGTGCATTTCAAGTACGGCTTCCTTTGTAACTTCAGGATATGATGCGGCACCAGGGGAGTATTTATCTGCCATTTCACTGTCATAATACTTGAAATCGGTTAGATAAATATCTACAACACCGTCAAGAAGCTCCAGGACTTCTCGTTTTTCCCAGCCGCAGGTATTGTAAACAAGGGGCAAATTCAGACCTTCCTTGGCTGCCTCATTAAGAGCCAGCACAATATGCGGGGAATAATGAGAGGGTGTCACAACATTAATGTTGTGACAACCAATTCTTTGGAGCAGGAGCATGTTATTGGCCAGCTCCTTTATTGTCCGCTTTTCCCCCAATCCACCCTGACTTATATCCGCATTAATGCAGAAAACACATTTGAGCCCGCAATTGGTGAAAAATACGGTACCCGAACCATTTCTTCCAACAAGCGGGGGCTCTTCTCCAAAATGGGGACTAACTGATGCCACTTCGACTTCTGAGTTTGCATTGCACCGCCCTCTGTTGTTTTCTAACCGGTTTGTCTTGCAATCCCTTGGGCATAGAGTACAACTTTCCATCATATCCCATAATGCCTCACCTCTTTTTTCCAGTTCCCCGTTACGGAAAAGCTTTAAATATTTGGGTTCACTTCGGTTATTGGCCATATTTTTACTATCTGTTAAAGTATTGACTGATTTTGACTGTGCGCGGACCATAACAGAAAGAGGTAGCAAGCTACCTGTAAATGCCGCCAAAAGAGACCTGAAAAAACTTCTGCGATTTGTTTTCATTTTCGCTCTTTTTCTTCAACTTTGTTTTTGGTTCACAATTTTTTAACGTTTTTGATGAGCAAAAAATTTTAATTTCCCGTTAAGTTACTTCATCCGTATATTATTTTGTCTGCCAAAGCTGATGGGGGTTCATGAATGAATTCAAACAAAATATGAAAGAAGCTCTTTTTTATAAAAAAACCGGCAAAGGTGACTTAGTTTGCAATCTTTGCCCTCACCACTGTAAATTAAAAGATGGAGAAAAAGGAAAGTGCGGGGCAAGAGTAAACAATGAAGGGAAATTGTTCACGGAAAATTACGGAAAAATTACAAGTATTAACATCGATCCTATTGAAAAAAAACCTTTTTATCATTTCTATCCTGGATCGTCAATTCTTTCTCTGGGTACTTTCGGTTGCAACTTTCATTGCAAATTTTGCCAGAACAGTGAAATATCACAATCATACAAAGAAAGATTCAACAGCATAAAGGACACTGCTCCGGAAGATGTTGTTTCAAAGGCACTTAAAAGAAAGAACCCAACCGGGATAGCCTTCACATACAATGAGCCATTTGTATGGTTCGAATATATGCTGGATATAGCAAAATTATCATATGATAATAAACTGAAAAATGTGGTTGTAACTAACGGTTACATAAATATCAAACCTCTTGAACAATTACTTGAATTTACTCATGCTTTTAATGTTGATTTGAAGTCTTTTGACAATGAATTTTACAAAAATTTTGTTTCCGGTTCACTTGAGCCTGTTAAAAAGACTATGGAAACAATCAGAAACAAGGGGCATCACCTTGAAGTGACAATTCTGGTAATCCCTGGAATTAATGACGACAGTGAGCTTTTCAGCAAAATGCTGAAATGGATAAGCTCAAATCTGGGCAAAAACACAGTATTGCATATAAACCGGTACTTCCCGGCATACAAGATGACTTATTATCCCACACCCCTGAGCACCCTTAAAGTTCTCTTTAACATGGCATCTGAAAAACTGAATTATGTTAATATTGGCAACGTAAGTCCGGCCGAATCCGGTTCAAACACAAATTGTCACAGTTGCAGCCAAACTGTAATAGAAAGAAGTTCATATAATACTATTGTTTCCGGACTAGACAGCAACGGTTATTGTAAAAAATGCAACAGCCATGTGGCTGTTCTTAAATAATCGTCAAAATTTGTTAATTTGCCGTTAAAACAAAATGAAGATCATATTATGACGGGCACAAATTTAAATCCGGCAGTTAGAAAACCTGCAGTTGCGGGAACGTTTTACCCAGGGGTCTGTAGAGAATTGTCCGGATATATTGATAATTTCAAAACCATTAAGCCAAAAACAGATTTAAAAGGGAAAAAAATTATTGGCGGAATAGTACCCCATGCAGGTTATCAATTTTCAGGTAAACATGCAGCCCATTTTTTCAATTTGTTCATACATTTAAAAACCGGTTATGATACAATTATAGTTTTGCACCCCAACCATACAGGATACGGACCGGAAGTTTCAGTAGACGAACACAGTTACTGGGAAACTCCGCTGGGGAAAATCGAAGTAGACAGGCAGCTGGCAAAAACCACTGGTTTTGCCATTTCCGATACTGCACAAAAATACGAGCATTCTTGCGAGGTAATCGTACCTTTCATTCAGCACTATTTCCATCACGAAACAAAACTGCTTCCTGTTAATATACTTGATCAGTCCTTAAATAGTGCGACCACCACAGCTCAAAAGCTTTACGAATGTGTGAAAAAGCTAAAGAAAAATGTGCTGGTTGTGGCATCGTCTGATTTCTCACACTTTATTACCCCCGATCAGGCAGAAAAAGAGGATTTTCTAATTTTTGAGCAGATATTAAATAAAAATAGCAGGCAACTTTATGAACTCGTTAAAGACAAACAGCTCTCAGTTTGCGGCTTCGGTCCTATAATGTCACTGATGGAATATTCGAAAATGACAGATTCAAAGTATAATGCCACTCTTTTAAGCAAAGGGCATTCAGGCGATGTAATACCCTCTGACAGCGTGGTTAGTTATGCATCTTTTGCATTTTATATCAATCAATATGGCTAATTAAGCAGATATTCGATGAACTGTTATAGCATGCTAATCAAATATATGGATATGTATATTAATTTATAAACAACACATAATGAAGCCCTTCAATAAACTGTTCAAAAAAACGTCAGTAATTACGATTTCACTTGTAATTGCTTTATTGTCAACATCATTGGTTGGCTTTACATCCAGGGATTTCGCTTTGACGAAAAATCTGGATATTTTTTTTCACTCATCAGGGAAATAAATCTTTTTTACGTTGATGAAAAGGATCCTGAAAAAGTCATACGTAACGGAATTGAAGGTGTGCTAGAAGGGCTCGACCCCTATACAACTTATATACCTGAGTCAGAACGGGAGAGTTACGAAGCTATGACAACGGGAAGATACGGTGGTATAGGCGCGCTTATTCAAAAAAGAGATGAATATGTTCAGATAACAGAAGTATACAAAACCTTCCCTGCTCATAAAGCAGGATTATTGATAGGTGATATAATAACAGAAATTAACGGAATTACGGTCAAAAGGAAGACCTCGGAAGATGTAAGCAATAAACTCAAAGGCTCACCGGGCACACATATTGAGATAACCATCATGCGCCCGGATAAAGAAGAAAAAATAAAAAAAGAGATAACAAGACAAGAAGTGAGGCTCAACAGTGTATCCTATTACGGAGTTCTTAATAACCAAAGTGGTTACATCAGCCTGGATAACTTTACTGAAGGCGCACATAAAGATTTTAAGGAAGCTTTTGAGAAGCTAAAAACGGATCATGACATTAGCTCTCTTGTAGTTGATCTGAGGGGAAACCCCGGGGGGTTAATGAAAGAAGCGATAATGATAACAAATTTTTTTGTTAAACGAGGAAGTACAATTGTCAGTACAAAAGGCAAAGTTGAGCAATGGAATAATACATACAAGGCAGAAAAAAAACCTGTTGACACTGAAATACCTGTTGTAATAATTGTAGATGACAGGTCTGCATCAGCTTCAGAAATCATAGCCGGTGCTTTTCAGGATCTTGACAGAGGTATAGTAATAGGTCAGAGAACTTTCGGGAAGGGGTTGGTTCAAACCACGCGACCTTTAAGCTATAATGCACAGTTAAAGATAACAACTGCAAGATATTACACTCCCAGCGGCAGGTGCATACAGGCATATGATTTTACCAGATCCGGCAGTACCGGAAGGCTTGAGAATATCCCCGACTCATTGATTTCAAAATTTACTACCCTTAACGGAAGAGAAGTTTATGATGGCGGTGGCATAATCCCGGATATTAAAGTTGAAAAAGAAACTTTAAGCCGTATTGCAGCAACTTTGTATCTAAATAATTTGATTTTTGATTTTGCAACACAATTTACCAGTGAAAACGAGCCTCCTGTTTCCCCCTCAGATTTTTCAGTATCACAGGAGATTTACACCCAATTTACAGATTTTCTCGAGAACAAGGAATTTGAGTACACAAGTGAAAGTCAAGAGAAGCTGGAAAAACTTATTGAAGCTACCAGAAAAGAAAACTATTACAAAATTTCACAAAATGAGCTTAAATCATTACAAGAAAAGCTGGCTCATGACAAAGTCAAGGATCTGGAAATATTCAGGGAGCAGATTAAAAAACTAATCAAAAATGAAATTACAGGCAGATACTATTTCAGAAGCGGCAAGAGAGAATCCTCTCTGCAAAATGACGCAAATATTGAGTTAGCCTTGGAGTTACTTGAAGACAATTATTACTACAATTCCATACTCTGCCCAGATAAACCAAAAGACTGATGAGGAGAATAAAACAGGCTCAAATCACCTATTCTGAGAAGCATTTGTACATACACTCCACAATCTTTTCAAGGTTAATATGCTTAAGATAATAATAGGTGTTTTTTCCTTCACGAGTCGAAGACAAAACTCCCTTATCCTTTAATATTCCGAGGTGATGGGAGGTAGTAGACTGCTCAATATTCAACAATTGATGTATTTCAGTCACAGTCAGCTTTTTACCACCATTAAGATGTTTCAGTATCGATAACCTGATGGGGTGGGCCATGGCTTTAAGCATACTTGCAGCCTGATCAAGCTGTTCTACTGTTAATTCTTCATTTTTCATCTTCTTTTATTTTTATTTATATCCTGTTGAATATACTAAATAAACGATATTATAACCTGTGACAGTTTTTTATAAATGCAAATATATAAATATGCTGTGCATTTAAATATGATAATTATCACATAAACCCCTGTTTATAAAGGACTCCAAGATCTTTTATTCATAATTATGCTTCTTTATTTTACTGTAAACTTATCTGACATTTGTGCAATTATTTAATTATTTTTGAGAAATAATTTTCCCCATGGACAGCATCAAGAGCATAAAGTTTCCCGTTTCCGGGGAAATGAAAAAATTTGAACCTTTTTTCAAAAATTCGGTAAAATCTGAAATTCCTTTACTGAATTTTATAACAAACTACATTATACGAAGAAAGGGCAAGCAAATCCGTCCTATGCTGGTTTTTTTAGCCGCTAAAATGCTTGGCTCACCTAACAGGTCTACATTTACGGCAGCTACTATGATTGAACTACTTCATACGGCATCTCTGATACACGATGATGTTGTGGATGAATCATATGAACGACGCGGGGTTTTTTCAGTGTATGCAATATGGAAAACAAAGATATCAGTATTGGCCGGAGACTATCTTTTGTCAAAAGGCTTGCTCATATCAGTAAAACACGGGGATTACGAGCTTCTTGAGATTATTACAGATGCTGCTAAGGAAATGAGTGAAGGTGAGCTGATGCAGATCCAGAAGTCAAGAAAAATGGATATAACTGAAGATGAGTATTTTGAAATTATCAGGAAAAAAACTGCTGCCCTTATTTCAGCTTGCACAGGATGCGGAGCAAAGTCCGTTTCTGCTAACCCGGAATATGTTGAAATGGCAAAGGAATACGGAATGCATGCCGGTATAGCTTACCAGATAAAGGATGACATTTTTGATTTTCAGAAAAGAGGTGTAACCGGAAAACCAGCGGGAAATGATATTAAAGAAAAAAAGCTGACCTTGCCGATAATACATGCCCTAAAAAATTCACCTGCAAAAGAAAAAAAGAAAATTTTACAGTTAATTAAAAGAAACAGTATTACAGCCGGCGAAATGGATGAAATATCCAAATTTGTCACGACATACAACGGCATTAATTATTCAATGCAAAAAATTGATGAACACACCAGCAAAGCACACGAAATAATTAAAAAATTTCCTGATAATAAACCAAAAAACGCATTGGACACATTTGCTTCATACATCGCCTCAAGAAACAAATAAGCGCAGTGACTTTCAGACTGTTAGCTATTATATAGAAATATTCGAGCCCTTTTAATATTCACAAAAAGCAATAAAAGTTTTATTTAAACAGGTAGTATTTTTTTAATTTTGAGTTTTGTACTTTTACCTCAGTTTTTTTATTAACCAAATAAATATATTATGCACAGTAAAAAAATAAAATCTTTAATCACTTCCGTTTCCCCCGGCAGTAAACAAAATAAAATGTGTAAAGCTATATTGCTTACCCTCGGAATCATTTTATTTGCCGGCTGCGGACCAAGGTGGGAAATTGAGAACCCATACGAAACAGTCGACTGGGAGAGCGATATCAAATACAAAGCCAATTTTCACACACATACAACATTAAGTGACGGCAGGCTTAACCCACATACGGCGGTTGACAAATATCACAGTCTTGATTACGAGATATTGGCAATTACTGATCACAATTTTGTAAGCTATCCATGGACTGAATTTTCCCAATTTGAGCCAAGTAGCACTTCTAAGAACAGAAAAGAAAGTGATCCGGAGTCAATGCCTGAAGATTTCGATTTTGAAGACAGAGATCCTGCTGCTATGGGGATGATAGATATCCAGGGCAATGAATTGTCGTCCCACCATCATTTAGGCAGCTTTTTTAACAACCACAACAACACATCAGAAATAAAAGCCTCGCTTGACTCAATAGAAGCAAAAGGTGGTATTTCAATGCTTTACCACCCGGGCAGGTATGACCGGCCTGTAGAATGGTACGTTGATTTATACAGGCAGTACGACCATCTTATAGGCCTTGAAGTATATAACCAGGGCGATCGTTACCCGGAAGACAGGTTAATATGGGATTCCATTCTTGCAATCACTATGCCCGAAAGACCTGTATGGGGCTTTTCAAATGACGATATGCATTGGCCTGACCAGGTGGGAAAAAACTGGAATATTATGATCTTGCCCAAACTGTCCCATGATCAGGTCCGCCATGGGATGAAAAACGGTCTCAGTTATTTTATTTTTGCACCTGAAGGACACAATGGGGCCCCGCCACCAGTAATTGAGTCAATAAATGTAAATGAAAGAAGGGGAGTAATTGAAATAGAGGCAACTGGGTATGATCACATCGAGTGGATATTCAAGGGCAATACCGTTTTTAAGGGTACTACTTTAAAACTGGGTGAACTTGAAGAAATTCAAGATGAAATTAATTATGTAAGAGCAAAACTTTACGGTCAGGAAGAAACTATAACAGCCACACAACCTTTTGGAATCAATAAGCCATAGTTTTAAAATTTTAAGCCAATTTTTTAGTGCCAGCTCATGGTAATTTTTTAATCAGGGTTGTTCGTTGAATTCTCAAAGAGCAACCCTGATTTATTAAGCAGAGTTAAAGTTAATCTCCAAATGTATATTTCACTTGAAAAGTATACCACTTTGATGCAAGATTAATAATTTTTTATTCATTGATAAAGTTTCGTTTTCATTTAAGTGAAAAAATTTCTTTCAGCTGATGAAAATTCGGTGCCCGAGGCCATCCTGTTATCTTCATTTTGTTAAATTTTAGTTATTTAGCCATTTTTTTGTTTCTTTCGCCCGGTAAGATTTTC
>PWHJ01000074.1 GCA_003554865.1 Bacteroidota bacterium
AAAAGGTGAAAATATCAGGGATTACCGTACGATATGGTATTATTATTAGACTTCCGGGTCAACTGTTTTTGATCCGTTCGTATATGATGAACTCCATATCATAAGGGTTCTTTGTATCGGCTTTCCGGAAATCGGATTTTAATTTTTTCCACTGACCATGCGAGGGCTTCGGGAAAAATGTGTCAGCCGGAAAAGTGCCGTGAATTTTTGTTATATATAATCTTTCAGTCAAAGCCATGGCTTGCTGGTAGATTTCACCTCCTCCGGCAATGAAAACCTCACCTGCAGGTTTTGATCTGTGAATGGCTTCTTCAATTGAGAATGCCATTGTACAACCGGGAGCCGAATAGTTCATTTTCCGTGTAATAACTATATTTTTGCGGCCCGGAAGGGGCCTGCCCAAAGATTCATATGTTTTTCTTCCCATTATAAGGGGCTTGCCCATTGTGGTTTCTTTAAAATATTTCAGGTCAGCCGGAAGATACCATAGCATACGGTTGTCTTTCCCGATCTCCCTGTTCTGCCCTATTGCAACAATAATTGAAATAATCATAAGGCTCACACTGAAATTTCCCCCTTTATGTGAGGGTGTGGATTATAGTTGATAATTTTAAAATCATCGTAAGTAAAGTCAAAGAGTGATTTTTTTTCGGGATTCAGAATTATCTGCGGCAGCTCTCTCGGCTTGCGTGAGAGTTGCGTTTTTACCTGGCTGAGATGGTTCAGGTATATATGTGCGTCACCAAAGGTGTGTATAAATTCCCCGGGCTCATAACCCGTCTCTCTTGCCATCATCATTGTGAGCAGTGAGTAAGATGCTATATTAAAGGGGACACCGAGGAAAATGTCTGCACTTCTCTGGTATAACTGGCAGGAGAGCTGGTTGTTTGATACATAGAACTGAAAGAGAATGTGGCAGGGGGGTAATGCCATTTTATCAAGATCACCCACATTCCATGCAGACACAATATGACGCCTTGAATCGGGATCCTCTCTGAGGGATTTGATAACTTCACTGATCTGGTCAATTTTCCTTCCGTCAGGTGCCGGCCACGAACGCCATTGACAACCGTATACAGGTCCGAGTTCCCCTTTTTCATCTGCCCAGGGGTCCCATATACGTACTTTATTTTCACTCAGGTAACCGATATTGGTATCTCCTTTCAAAAACCAGAGCAATTCATGAATTATTGAACGTATATGAAGTTTTTTAGTGGTCAGCAAGGGAAAGCCTTCCTGCAGGTTGAACCGCATCTGATAGCCGAAGACACTTAGGGTTCCTGTGCCTGTTCGGTCATTTTTGCGATTACCGTTTTCCAGTACGTGACCAAGAAGATCAAGATATTGTTGCATCACAAATTAAGGTTGTAATTAAATAAGAGTTAGTTGCTTCAGCAGGCCTGACTGACATGTGCAAAAGGGGGTGTTATTTTTTATCACTTTCAAATTTATCATTGCATATGGGGAGTTGTTCAAAATTGTAAATAACGCCTCTGTTTTTCATGTAATCCATGATAAATTTAAAATGCCCGCTTTTTTCTCCCAAATGCTCAGGCGGGTTTACGCCTTTTCTGTTGAATTTGCCTGAGGCAATAAGGTTTACCGCTGCCGAACATGCAAAACCTGTTGTCCTTGCCATTGACATTGTGCCTGTGGTCTTGTCGTATCTGTCAAACATTTCCCACAAATACTTTGTTTTCGAATCTTTAGAGATACCCTCAATATAAATTCGCATAGCGGTGAAATCCTCTTCCCCGGGTTTCATTTGCCACTTTGGGAAAAGCAGTTTGGCTGTCAGATCAATAGGCCTGATCTTTGTTCCGTTTACCTTAACAGGATCGTATGAAAAGTAACCCGTTTCGCGAAGAACTTTAAGATATTCAACACTCCCCGGGTAACGGAGTGTTTTTTCGATCATATTGGGGATCTCCATTGTTTTTAAAAGAGAACGTAATCCATCAGTGTTCCATGCCTCAAGTGTTCCCACCTGAGGGAAGAACAAAAGTTCCGGATCGGAAAGAGCTTCCCTTGTTATGATCCTGCCGTTTTCTACATATCTGGCAGGTCTTATATATTCTTCTATTACATCCCGAGGCGAAAAAACAGCTTTGTATTCATAAGGCCATTCCCGTACAAAAGGAAGTCCGCCTACATAACACTGGTATTTTTCTACCTTCATTTCACTGTTGTGGCGGCCCAGAATAATATTTCCCACACCGGGGGCCACTCCGCAGTCTGTCACTACTGTCACGCCGTGTTTTTTGGCATGTTCGTCCAGTTCAAGAGGGTCTTCGGGAGAGAATGATATATCAACTATCTCTCTTTTTTCTTCAATAACCTGCTTTATCATATTGTATCCCATAAAACCGGGCAGAGCTCCCACTACAATATCAAAATTCCTTACTGTCCGGCGGAGTGTTTCATTTACGGAAAGCTCGGCTTTTAATGTTTTAATGCCACGGTCTTTGATTTTTTCGAGAGATTTTTTGTCTATATCAGCAACAGTTACGTCGAATTGTTGGGAAAGGTCGGCTGCAATGGTGCTTCCTACCAGTCCGCCTCCCATAATAACGATCTTTTTACTTTGCATGTAAGTTGATTTTTTTAATGTGGCTTGATAAAAACTATAATTTCAAAATTAATAAAATTTATCGGCTTACGTTAGCATAAATTATATACTGAGCATTGGCCAATTCGTTCGTATTTATTGGTAAACAGCGGCCGCATATTTTGCAGGCAGACTAAAAATTAATGCATGTAAATTATTTATATTTGCGGAAACTTTTATCTATTATGTTGAACTTTGTTGAGGAACTTAAATGGAGGGGCATGATCCACGATATCATGCCCGGAACTGAAGAGCAGCTTATGAAGGAAATGACCACGGCATATGTGGGCATTGATCCTACTGCAAGCTCCCTGCATATAGGACATTTAGTTTCTGTTATGATGCTGAAGCATTTTCAGCGCTGCGGCCACAAGCCCATAGTACTGGTTGGTGGCGCTACCGGTATGATCGGAGATCCATCTGGCAAATCGGAAGAGAGGAGTTTGATTGACGAAGATACGCTTCGCTACAACGAGCAACAGCTTAAGAAGCAGCTTCGCAAATTTCTGGAGTTTGACCACGGGGAAAATGCAGCTGAAATGGTAAACAATTATGACTGGATGAAAGATTTCGGCTTTTTGGATTTTATCAGGGATGTGGGCAAGCATATAACGGTAAACTATATGATGTCAAAAGATTCTGTAAAAAATCGCCTTGAAAGCGGCTTGTCATTTACCGAATTTTCCTATCAGCTTGTTCAGGGTTACGATTATCTTCATTTGTACCGTGAAAAGAACTGCAAGTTGCAAATGGGAGGTTCCGACCAGTGGGGCAACATTGTTACAGGTACGGAACTAATACGGCGCAAGGACGGAGCAGAAGCGTGGGCCCTGACTTGTCCTCTTTTAACAAGGGCAGACGGTTCAAAATTCGGTAAAACCGAAGAAGGGAACGTATGGCTTGATTCTGAAATGACTTCGGCTTACAGGTTCTACCAGTTCTGGATGAATGTCTCTGACACGGATGCGCAACGTTTTGTGAAAATATTCACAATGCTTTCAAAGCAGGAGGTGGATCAGCTTATTGAAGAGCATGCCCGGGCCCCTCACAAAAGAGTTCTGCAAAAAGCCCTGGCCAGGGAAATGACTGTAATGGTTCATTCCCGGGAAGACTTTGAAATGGCCGAAGAAGCATCAGAGATACTTTTTGGAAAAGGAACCACCGAATCCCTGGGCAAAATAGATGAGAAAACATTTCTGGAGCTGTTTGACGGAGTGCCAAAATACAATGCTGAGAGAAGCATTTTTTCCGGTGGAGTTTCTTTGCCGGAACTGCTCACAGGGGTTACCTCAATTTTTTCATCAAAAGGAGAGTTACGCCGGATGGTGAAGGGAGGAGGACTCAGCCTTAACAAGGAAAAGATCAATAATGCTGAAATGACAGTTAATTATAACTGGTTGATTAACGGTAAGTACATTCTTGTTCAAAAAGGGAAAAAAAATTACTGTCTGATTATTGTGGAGTAGATGCACATCCATATCAAAAATAAATACCTCATATTGATGTTGACGGGAATATTATTCTGACCAGCTAACTTGTCAATGTTTGTGAGAACAAGAATGACCCTGATCCTGATGAGCCTTAATGAAATTCAAAGCCCATAATTGATATGTCGTCAAAAATTGACTTGTTTCCTTCAAGAATGCCGTAATTTTCGACCATTTCATTTATGTTGTTTTCAACGGATTGCTGGTTCAGTATAAATTTTTCCAGTGCCCTGGTGCCCATTTCAATGTTTTTATCATCAAGTGTTTCCACCAGTCCATCTGTGTAAAACAAAAGTTTGCTTTTGCTGTCAATCTTTATTTTTTCCTCATTGATAACGGGGATCTCATCCAGCATTCCGATCCCTACACAGTTGCTGTTGAGGTATTTGAGCTGGTTATCAGTCATATTATACAGCAAAGGAGGGTTATGGCCTGCATTAATGTATTTTAATCTCCGGGTTCTGGAATTGTATTTGCCGATAAACATGGTGATAAACCTTTCACCTTTGGTTGACTCATTTATTCTGTCGTTTAATACAGTTATCAGTTTTGAAAGGCTTGTCCCGGTTGTGAACAGGGCTCTCAGGTTTGCCTGAAAATTGGACATTACAATTGCAGCCGAAATACCTTTTCCAGAGACATCTGCCATGCAAAATCCGTATTCATCGGAGCCGAGCTGTATAAAATCATAATAATCCCCTCCTACATCGAAGTGAGGATGGTAAAAAGCTGATGCTTTTATTGAAGAGTCATTGGGCAGCTTATCGGAGTCGGGGATAAGCATTGCCTGCAATTTAGCTGCTACTTCAAGCTCCCGCTTAATTGCAGCCTGACGGATATTTTCTTCGTTTAGTCTTATATTTTCTGTTGCCACTATTATAATATTGGAGAGAGTTTGTATAAAATTCAGATGCTTTATTATAGGGCTGATTCCTGTGCTTTCTTCATCTATGTCACCTATCAGCACGAAGGCAATGTGCTTGTTGTTGTGAATTACCGGGATAATTATGTCGAAATGTTTCAGGTTAGAAGGCTTGTCGGAAGAAATAAACACAATGTCATTATGTTTAAGTAAATCTCTCTTGACATTTATCTTTTCATGAGCTTTGGGGTCAAATCCGGAATTAAGCAGGCATTCCCATTTATCGGTGAGTTTGAATATGAGAATTTTCCCAATATTTAATTCATTCCGAAGAAGATTCTCATAATGCTGGAGCAACTCCTCCTGTGTAAGGTTTGAATTGATACCGCGGGTAATTTCAAGCAATGAACTCAGTTTGAATTTTACCAGCTCTAATCTGTTCAGGTATGAATTGTCGCCCATTGATAAAGCTTGAAATATATATCAAAGGTAAATATAGCAAATATTACAGAGTAAAAAAAAATATAAGTCCCCGCACTGCTTTATTCAATATTCAGATGCTATTTCACTCTTTCAGCGTAAGTTTTGGTACGCGTATCTACTTTAATCTTGTCACCGGTGTTTATAAACAATGGAACATTTACTTTTGCCCCTGTTTCAATGGTTGCCGGTTTCTGGGCCGAAGTTGAAGTTGTATCACCTTTTACGCCCGGTTCGGTATATGTCACCTCCATTTCGACGAAGGGGGGTAAATCACATGAAATCGGAGTTTCTGAATCGGCATGATAAACAATTTCAACTTCCTGTCCTTCCACAAGAAGCTCATGTGCGTCTATAAGATCTGAAGTAATTGTTATCTGCTCGAAAGTTTCTTTATGCATAAAATGAAAACCAAGGTCATCCTTGTACAAGAACTGGTATGGTCTTCTTTCAATCCTTGCTGTATTAACTCTGGCTCCTGCATTGAATGTTTTATCTACAACTTTACCCGTTTTAAGATGCTTTAGTTTTGTTCTTACAAAAGCAGGCCCTTTTCCGGGTTTTACATGAAGAAATTGAACTATTGTATAGAGTTCATTATCTATTTCAAGACATAAACCGTTTTTGAAATCTGAAGTAGTGGCCATATTTTAAGTTTAATTTTTTGCAAAAATAAAAAATAATTTTAAACCGGAAATACTGGATGCCTGTAAGATTGGATATTCAGGACACAAACGGGGCTATCTTGAATTGGTGAGCTTATATTGTAGCCCGGAATATTCTATCAAATCTGCGTTAACCGAGCCTATCAGCATGTTGAGCCTAACTTTTAAAGGAATCAAATTTTTGTCATTTGAAAGCCATATAGTGATTGCATCTTCTGATTTGAACATTCTTCCGGTCTCGGCTACCGGAGAAAATTTTAAAGCGTTATAATATCCCGACCTGGTCCGCACTTCATCTGTGCCTTTGTAGTGTATAATAAGAGGGTAAATTTCATCTCCAAGATATGTTTCAAAAAAAAGCACATCCCCTTCGGAAAGCTCCCTGCCGTTTAAATAATTCCGAAGTTTGTATATTGCCGATACTTTGTCCATTATATACTCAGGCACTTCATGTGTGCCCGATTGTTTGCTGTGAACCACATTTTTTTCATGGTCATAGATAACTTCATTGTACCTGCTGTGACTGCCTTCGTTAACATCTCTGATCGCTTTCAAGGGTAGTCCGTTTGACGGGTTGATAAAACTTTCATAAGTGTTGTGAAGTCTGTAGATCCTGCTTGCCAGACCAGTGCTGTATGCTTCAGTGACCAAATGATGGACAGTCTGATTGTTATAAGTTGTTTTACTAACCTTCATTTTAGCTTCCCCTGCGTTAACCGGGCCGTAATAAAGCTGATACTTAAGTGATTCCCCTGGTGAAAAAGCCTTGTTCGCCGGTGAGATCTCAGTGTTGTGAACCCTGATTGTGTCAACGTTTCCCCCCATGAAGGTAGAAGAAAAGATTAAAAACAGAAAAATTACCAATATGTATTTTAACAGTTTCATTTTATTTTCCGCAGTTTAAGAGTGGGTTCATGGTTCTTCTTTCACTTTTATAAAAAGCGGATCAAAAATCGTACCTCTTTTACCGGCTTAGATTTTTTTCTTTGGAGTTGTTGCTATAAAGTCCTTCAGGTAAAAAGGTTCAAAATACGCTGTATCCTCAAATTTATTATTTATGAAAGATTCTTCGGAAAGCTTTTCCATGTATCTTGACGAGGTATTTACATTGTCAAAGAAAAGAGCGTTTTGTGAAGTTATCGTTTCCCGGCATTTTGCTGATCCGTTTCCGAAAAAAATCATCTTCCCTTTTTCAAGATATTTTCGGTAGCTTTCTTCGGTTATAATTTCTGCATGGGACGGGACAATTTCCCTGAGCAGGGTGTCGTAAACAGCTGCAAAGACTTCCATTCTTCTTGCATCGATCATTGGGCAAAGCAGCGGACTTCTGTTGCCTGCAGAATTTTCGTGCATGTGGTGATTGGCCATTCCCCAGGCCATTGCCTGTAAGGTGGGTATCCCGATAAGGGGCTTCCCTGCTGCATAGCATATGCCTTTTGCCGTTGAGACACCAATTCTCAGACCTGTGTAGGAGCCGGGCCCTTTGCTTACCGAAACGGCGTCCAGTTCATTTGCAGAAATATCAACCTCTTTCATAAGTTCATTTATGAATACCGCAAGGGTGGTGGAATGTGACCTTCCCCTGTTATCTTCCCTTATTGCTATTGTAGAACCGTTTTCGGCAATAGCTGCAGAGCAGACCTCTGTGGCTGTTTCAATGTTCAGTATTAATCCCATTAATTAAAAAAGTCAATTGTATAACCTTTCACGGCTTATAACCGATATTTGCATACCGTCTGTCAGCATCCTTGCGACAGCATTGAAAGGACCGGTTGCTACTTTGTCACCGGGAGAAAGCCCTGAAATTATTTCAATATACATATTATCCTGAATACCTGTTACTACTTTCTGAAGGCTGACAGTTTCATTTTCAGAAATTTTGAATACTACCTCTTTCAGTCCCCGTTTGTCATCTTCGGAAGCTTTGCTTTCGGCAAGAAGTGAATCGGGTCGTGTTGTTACTGCCTGGATCGGAACTGACGGAATGTTGTGCCTTGTGTTGGTACGGATCTCGACCGTCCCTGACATGCCCGGGAGGAAGGGGTATTTTCGGTTTGGGTTGTTCTCGACAATATGGCTGTATGATTCGGGCAGAACCATGATTTTTACATCAAAATTTGTTACCTGGTCCGTGGAGGCGGTTTCCCTTGCAGTGTTGGCAATTTCAGTAACTACGCCCCTGAAGCGGTCTCTCGGATATGCATCAATATCAATTAAAGCCGTGTCATTGTGTTTTACTCTTACAATATCATTTTCGTTAACCTGCACCAAAACTTCCATTCGATTAAGATTTGCAATACGCATCATTTCGGTGCCTGCCATCTGTGCTGTTCCTACAACGCGTTCGCCTTGTTCCACGCTCAATTTTGAAACCGTGCCGCTTACGGGAGAATATATGGTGGTTTTTCGCAAATTGTCCTCAGCCTCACGCAGGGAGGCAAGGTTGCTTTTAACCGAGTATTCAGCTGCCTGGACACTTTGTATTCCGGCTTCTACTTCAGCAGCGGCAACCTTATAAGATGAAAGTGCCGACTCATATTCTGCCCTTGAAATTGTCTCCTTTTCCCATAGCTTCTTGTTTCGGTTGTAGTTAAGTTCTGCCTGTTCGAACTGGGCTTCCACCTGAGCAAGCCGTGCTTTTGAGTTGGCAAGGTTTGCCCGCGATGAATTGAGGCTTGCTTCTGCCCGGTCACGCATTGATATATATGTGTCAGGGTTGATCTTCAACAGCAATTGCCCCGCTTCAACTTCGTCTCCTTCTGCAATATTCAGCTCAACGATTTCACCGGAGACATCCGGACTGATCTTGACTTCCGTTTGAGGTCTTATTCTTCCGTTTGCAGTTATTGTTTCAGTTATGTTTCTTAATTCCACGGTTTCAGCAGTTACATTTACAAGTGGATTATGGCCGAACCAACCTGCCTGCCTGCCGGCAATGGCGAAAATTATTAATGCAACAGCGGCGATCAAAAAGTATTTTAAATGACTTCTTTTCTTTTTCATTTTTGTTGTGTTAATGTTAAAAATTTATGGCTTTCCCATGTAAAATTCAACAATATTTGTGGTGAATATGCATTCGTATCCTGGGGTGAGCAAATCTGAACGTGCCGCTGTTAACCTGGTTTTTGGAAGGCTGTATGCAACCGGGTTCATTCCCACCTCAAATCTTTTTTTCCTATAACGGTAAGCTTCACTAATTGATTGCATGGCTTCTTCGGTTGCCGGATTTTTTTCATCCGATGCCAGTACATCTGCATACGCCTGCCGTATTTTATTAAATAACATGTTTTGGCCGGATGGCACACCTTGCTTTATTACATGTTTGTTCATTTTGAAGGCAGAAAACTTTTTTTGCAAAAATAGTGTTAAAGATAATTTATTTAACACTTGAAAAAGTAAAATAAAAACAAGGAAAAGTGATGTATTTTGTTTATATTTAAGTCGTTACACAAATAACACAAACAAAAAAACACCACTTTTCAGATGAAAAATACAAAGAAAAAAT
>PWHJ01000220.1 GCA_003554865.1 Bacteroidota bacterium
TGTTTTGGATTACACTGTTAATATACTAATATTCTGTATATTAACATAAGTACCATGCTGCTTTTTTTATCTTTTTTTGCTGTTTTTTAGCATATTAATTTAGTGCGAAACTTTAGTAAATAATTTTTTTCTTTTTTAAAAAATCCTGAACTACATCGGTGAGGTCCGGCTTTCCAATTTCCTGCATTTCATAGTTGACCTTTACACTGGGTTTGTTGATCTTAATTATTCTGTTAATATCAAGTGGGGTTGCAATTACAACAAGATCACATTGGGTATTTTCAATGGTAGCTTCAAGATCTTTAATCTGCTGGGGGCTGTAACCCATTGAGGGAAGGACGGGGCCAAGGTCAGGATATTGCTCATAGGTTTCCTTGATTTTTCCAACTGCGTATGGGCGCGGGTCAACAAGCCCGGACGCTCCATGTTTTAATGCAGTAATGCTGCCGTAACCGTACTTAACCTCCCCGTGGGTAACCGTTGGACCTTCTTCAATTACAAGTACTTGTTTGTCCTTTATCATTTCGGGATTATCAACGAAAGTTGGAGAGCATGCGTCTATAACAGTAGCGCCGGGGGCTGATTCCGCAACGTTTTTACGCACCAGCTGAAGATCCTTAAGATCTGCGCTTTCAATTTTGTTAATTACAACCGCATCGGCGATCCGCAATGTGGTTTCCCCCGGATAGTAATTATGTTCGTGGCCTGCACGCTGGGGATCTGCCATTGTAATCATAAGATCAGGCCTGATAAAGGGAAAATCATTATTCCCCCCGTCCCATAATATTACATCGCAATCTTCTTTCTCGGCTTCACGAAGTATAGCTTCATAGTCTATACCTGAATATATAACAGTGTCGCGGATTACATGAGGTTCGTACTCTTCCATTTCTTCAATTGTGCATTCATGTTTTTCCATATCTTCTATGGTGGCAAATCGCTGAACGGCTTGCTTAACCAGATTACCGTAAGGCATGGGATGGCGTATTGCCACAGTTTTTATGCCCAATGTTTTCAAAATGGAGGTGATTCTCCTGGATGCTTCACTTTTACCCCCTCCGGTTCTGACTGCACCGGTTGCGATAACAGGTTTTACAGAGTTCAGCATGGTGGAACTCATGCCGAGAAGTTTAAAATCTGCGCCGGCAGCATTTACCAGTGCCGCCAGGTTCATCACCTTGTTATATGCTATATCGCTGTAAGAAAAGACGCATTCATCAACCTTGTGTTCTTTGATAAGATCTGTAAGCTTATCTTCGGAGTAAACCGGAATCCCTTCCGGATAAAGATCCCCTGCCAGTTCGGAAGGGTACTTCCTGTCGTCTATGTCTGGAATTTGAGCAGCAGTGAAGGCTACGACCTTATAATCAGAATTGTCGCGGAAGCAGGTGTTGAAATTGTGAAAATCCCTGCCGGCGGCGCCCATAATAATTACTTTTTTTGGTTGCATATAAATTCTTCTTTGAAAATTGTATTAATAGTTTTGTTTGTTGTTCACATGAGTATATATGCAAATATATATTAATTAAATTTTTATCTGTAAGAGATTGCAAAAATTGTTGTTTGTTGACTCTTAAGGTTTAACCGGGAAATTTTCCCTAACACCCTAAAAACGTGGCAAACTTGTAAATTTTTAAATATTTAATGCTTAATTTTATAGAAGGATTTTTTTTTAAAAGGTAAATGAATTTTTTAGCTCACATATATTTATCAGGCGACTCCGATGAGGTTAAAGTTGGTAATTTTATTGGCGATTATGTAAAGGGGAATAATTATACTAAATATCCCGAAGAGGTTAAAAAGGGAATAATATTGCACCGTGAGATTGATTATTTTACTGATCGCCATCCTGTTTTCCACCGCAGCAAAAGACATTTGCAAAAGCGCTACAACTGGTATTCCGGAGTAATTGTAGATATATTCTATGACCATTTTCTTGCCAGTGAATGGGAAAATTTTTCAAAGCATCCTTTGCCGCAATTTGTGGTTAATATGTATGAAGCACTTGTTGCAAATTATTTTCTCCTGCCAAAAGAAATAAAAGCCTTTCTCCCTTTTTTTATTATAAACAACTGGCTTGAGTCTTATAAAAGTGTTGAAGGAATTACCACGGTATTGAAGAGGATGACAAAACGAACTTCCCTCCCGTCTGAAACATCTTTTGCTATATCGCAGTTGCGTAAAAAGTATAATGTTTTCAGGGATGATTTTTACAGCTTTTTCCCTGATATAATAAAATATGTTGAAAGCGGACCGGGTATTTCAGTGTCAAAAGATCATTTGCGAGGCAATATTTGAGATTTCCCCGTTTATTTCATAACAGTCGTTCTCCCGGCGTCCATTTTGAGAAAAATGAAGAGAATCAAAGTATAAGACCATAGTGAAGACCCCCCGTAACTGACAAAGGGCAGGGGAAGACCGACCACAGGCACAATACCAATTGTCATGCCTATATTAATGGCAAAATGGTAGAAAATAACAGACAAAAGAGAGTATCCGAAAACGCGGCTGAACACTGAACGTTGCCTTTCGGCCAGGTAGAGAATTCTCAATAAAAATATAACAAACAGGATAATTATAAAGGAAGAACCTAAAAACCCCCATTCTTCTCCTATTGTGCAAAAAATGAAATCAGTGCTTTGTTCAGGCACAAAATTGAATCTGGTCTGGGTCCCCTGCAAAAAGCCCTTGCCTGTCAACCCTCCTGAACCGATAGCAATTTTTGACTGGTTTATGTTGTATCCTTCTCCCAATGGGTCGCTTTCAATGCCGAGTATTGTATTTATCCTTGTTTGATGGTGCGGCTGAAGCACATTATCGAATATATAGTCGACCGATTGAGTATAAAGTATTGCCCCGCCTGTGATCAGAAGTACCGGGATAATATATTTTAAACGGTAAAGCAGCGAGACAGCTGTAAAGGGCAGTGCCGAAATACCGGCAGCAATAAGAAGCAGGTATTCAGTTTTTATTTGAAGACTTAGCAGATCGTTTGCAACCCATAAAGAAACGAGAATACCACCGAAAATAAGCAGTGCGGTAATCAGTGATTTTGTGCTCCGGCTTAAAGCCCAATAAGCTAAAGCGCCTCCCGCAAGAATGATAAGAATCAAAATCAGCTCATCAAGCAAAAGGGCAAGGACAAATAACCCCAGGGCCATAAACATAGCTAAAATGATTTTTGGTGACAATCCCTCTCTGAATAAAGCAAGAAAAAATGCTAAAAATACTGTTGCCGACCCTACATCGGGCTGCAGCAGAATCAGTATAATGGGAAGGAAGATTAATCCGCCCATTTTTAAAAGATTGCGATTATTGTTTATTTTATCCCCGTGAGTGCTTAAAAAGCGTGCCAGAACCAAAGATGTGCTCAATTTGGCAAACTCAGAGGGCTGGATCTGAAAAAATCCCAGGTTGAACCATGACTTTGAGCTGTTAACTTCAATTCCCAGAAAGAGAACTGCTATGAGGAGCAAAATGGATAGAGCGTAGAACAAATAAGAGAACACATAGAAGAATCTTGTGTCAACGGATATTGAGACCAAAGCCAGCAAAAACGCAGCAATTATCCACACCATCTGTTTTCCGTAACGATGCCCGAAATCAAAGACGCTTTGGTGGGTTTCATCATGAACTGACGAATAAATGCTTATCCAGCCTATCAATACAAGCAGCAAGTAAATGAAAACAGTAGCCCAGTCGATATTTTTGGAAAAGTTTTTTCTAATCATTGGTTAATAAAGTCAGCGTTGAGAATATGATTTTCCAGCCAATGCCTGTTAACCTCCCCGGTCATGTATTTTTCAATCATTAGGCTTGCAATTGGAGCAGCCCATGTGGCACCGTAGCCGGCATTTTCAACATAAACGGTTATGGCTATTCGGGGGTCCTCTTTTGGTGCAAAAGCAACAAAAACCGAATGATTTTCCCCGTGTGGATTTTGAACCGTACCTGTTTTACCGCAAATTGTTATTGATTGCATTTCAGCCATTCTTCCCGTGCCACCTTCAGGTCCGTTTACCACCCCTTCCATGCCTTCAATTATATATTCAAACCAGGTAGAATCGATTGTTGTGTGATTTTTAGATGTAAAATCTTCGGATATGGAATCCCCGTTCTTTATTTCTTTTACTATGTGCGGGGTGTAGTAGTAGCCCCGGTTTGCAATTGCCGCAGTCATATTGGCCATCTGCAGGGGGGTTGCTGAAAGTTCACCCTGGCCGACACCCAGTGATACAACCTGCAGTGAACGCCATCTGTTCTCTCCGTAAAAACGGTCAAAATAAGATGTTTCAGGAACATCACCTCTTTGCTCATTGGGAAAGTCGCTGTTGAGCCTGTCTCCCAATCCGAAAGAGGTAACATGATCTCTCCACACGTTAAATCCGTTGGTTACCGAACCGTATTGAGGATGGTCCAGAATTTTACGGTACAGGTCGCTAAAATAAGTGTTGCATGAGTATTGAATTGCCTCGACAATGTTTACCGGCGATTTATGATGCCGGCAGCGAATTGTAAGGCTCCCGACAGTGTAGCTGCCGGGGCAGTAAAGCTGGTTGTCGGGTGAAACTATATTCTCATGCAGCCCCACAAGACCATTCATAATTTTAAAAGCCGACCCCGGGGGATAGTTTGCCATAATTGCGCGGTTAAAAAGTGGATTAAGAGTGTCTGTATCCAGTTTTCGATAGTTGGCACTTCTCTCTCGCCCGACCAGAAGAGAGGGGTCGTATGTGGGTGTAGAAACCATTGATAGTATCTCACCAGTTGCCGGTTCGATAGCAACTATGCTCCCTGTTTTGTTTTCCATCAATTTTTCACCGTATTCCTGTAAATTTGCATCGATGGTTGTAACAAGGTCGGATCCTACTGTGGGAGAGACATCGTATCTTCCCTCCTGATATGGACCTTTTGTCTGCCCGTGGACGTCAACCATAAGTACATTGACGCCTTTTTCTCCTTTCAGCTCTTTTTCATAAGACCTCTC
The DNA here is from genome assembly GCA_003554865.1 of Bacteroidota bacterium. Classification (GTDB taxonomy): domain Bacteria; phylum Bacteroidota; class Bacteroidia; order Bacteroidales; family PUMT01; genus PUMT01. The sequence goes on from PWHJ01000220.1 coordinate 4,988, forward strand.
TATTCCTGTTACGCCGATGTAATCGCCCATTGAATATTCGTTGTCGTTATTCAGGGAGCGCTCGTCAATTTCTCCTACATATCCGAGTACATGGGCGGCAATATCTCTGTGGTAATTTCTCAAAGTTCGCGGCTGGACATAAAATCCGGGGAATTTATAAAGTTTTTCCTGTAGAACCGCATAAGTTTCCGCAGAGACCTGCTTAAGGAAGGCAGAAGAGCGGAACCGCGAATAATCCTTAGCCTCAGCCAGTTTTTTCTCAAGATACTCCCTGCTTATATCCAGTATATTGCAAAACTCTGTTGTGTCAAAATCGGAGAGCTGATTAGGCGTTACCATTATGTCATAAGAAGGCTTGTTGGAGACGATCAGCTCCATGTTCCTGTCATAAATCAGTCCACGTGAGGGATATTGGGTAACATGCCTTAAAGCGTTGCTGCTGGCACTCAATTTGTACGAAGGGTCCATAATCTGCAACGAAAACAATTTGGCAAGAAAAACCAGTGCTGTAATGATAATTACTGCACCTATGATATATTTTCTTTCCGAGTATAGTTCCATCTCAACGTCTGTAAATAAAATACTGACTCAATACAACCAGAAAAACCGAAAAAGCCGAGCTGAGCACGACCCTCCACAAAGTAAAGAAGAAATCATAAAAGTGAAAAACCTCCAGATAAAACAAAAAAAGGTGATGTATAAAAATTAAAACAGATGCATATTTGAAAAACCAGCCAGGTCCGTAATAATATACACGAGGGTAAGTGCCCGGGTCGTATCCGCCGCGCGGGGCTAAATAATTAAGAACATAGGGTCGAAGAAAGGCCATTAAAACGGTCGCCGAAGAGTGAAGCCCGGGTGTTTTAGAAAAAATATCAATCGTTAAGCCCAGAGTAAATGCCGCAAATAATAAAAACCACCTGGCAGTTTCAAAAGGGAGCAGCAAAATGAAAAGTACATAAAGGTATGGATTTATAAATCCGCTGAGTTGAATATTGTTCAGCAAAAAAACCTGCAAAAAAACCAGTACGGCAAAACGCAATATGTTTCTAGGTAGAACTTCAATCATATCTCTCGGTGTTTTCCAGTTCAATTTGCTCCTGTTGGAAATGGTTGCGAATTACATATACATAACTGAGATTTTGAAAATTGGTTGACAATTCAACAGTGGCCTTATAAAAGTTTCCCCCGGTAATTTTGTAATCCTCGATAGTGCCTATTTTGATCCCTGCCGGGAAAATGGCCGAGTAACCGCTTGTAACCACCTGGTTGTCCCTGCTTACTTCAGCGTGATGGGGGATGTCAATTAGCGATACTCTGCGGGAATCTTTCCCTTCCCAAAAGAGAGAGCCGAAATAACCGCTTTCTTCAATTTTGGCGCTCAATCGCAAATTTATATTCAAAACCGGGATGATTGTTGAAAAATTTTGGGATATGCCCGTTATTATACCCACTACTCCATTGGAGGAGACCACTCCCATTTCCTTTTCTATTCCATGTATCCGGCCTTTGTTAATAGTTATGAAATTATGCTGTTTGTTTGTGGAATTGTTTACCACTTTTGCAGGGATATACTCGTATTGTTTGTTGTAGGCTGAATCAAACTCTTTTTCTACAGGAACTTCAGTTGTTTTATACGAATCTATAAGCTGATTTCTCAGCCTGGTGTTCTCTTCAAGCAGTTCCTTGTTTGTTTCCCTCAGCGACAAATATTCCCTGAGTGTGTATATCCTGGTGTTTAAAACCCCCTTAATGCTTCTTGTTGTGTTTGCTATAACTGTTCTGTGATAATTGTTGTGCTGAAACAGTAAGGTAAGTGAAATTAACTGTATCAGAACAAACAAAAAGACAAAGTGGTGTCTTGTTATAAACCTGAATAAATTCCGCATTTTAAAATTGCCTGATTTTACTATTCTACTATCTCATCAGGAATGAAAAGTTTTCAACATTTTTAAGAGCAATGGCTGTTCCTCTTGCTACTGCATGCATCGGGTCTTCGGCAATGTGAACAGGGATATCAATTTTTTGAGACAAACGTTTTCCGATGCCGCGTAAAAGTGCGCCGCCGCCGGCAATGTTTATTCCCTTGTTTACAATGTCAGCATATAACTCCGGGGGAGTTTGTTCAAGTACTGTTAAAATTGCCGACTCAATTTTTAATATAGACTTATCCAGACAATGAGCTATTTCCTGGTAGGAAACAGGCATTTCTACAGGCATGGCTGTCATAATGTTCGGGCCGCGAACGATATAATCATCCGGAGGACTTGATATATCGGGCAGGGCAGAACCTACGTTCAGTTTTATGTTCTCTGCCGTTCTTTCGCCGATTTTCATATTGTGTTGCTGCCTCATGTATGATTGTATCTCGCTGGTAAAACCGTCGCCGGCAACGCGGATTGATTTGTTGCAGACAATGCCCCCAAGTGCGATAACTGCAATTTCAGTAGTTCCGCCGCCAATATCGACTATCATATTACCGTCGGGAGCTTCAACATCGATTCCGATCCCAATTGCAGCAGCCATAGGCTCGAAAATCAGGAATACGTCCCTGCCGCCTGCATGTTCCGAAGAGTCTCTGACCGCGCGGACTTCGACTTCGGTGCTGCCGGAGGGGATGCAGACAACCATACGCAGGGAGGGGGAAAATAGTTTCGGTTTGCTGTTTATCATCTTTATCATTCCCCTTATCATAAGTTCGGCTGCATTAAAGTCGGCTATGACTCCGTCACGTAAAGGGCGTATTGTTTTAATGTTTTCATGTGTTTTACCATGCATCTGCCTTGCCTTTTCCCCAACGGCGATCATTTTGCTGGTTTTCTGGTCAATTGCTACAATTGAAGGTTCATCAACTACTACCTTGTCGTTATTGATAATAATTGTGTTGGCTGTTCCCAGATCTATGGCCAATTCCTGTGTAAAAAAAGATGAGAATCCCATTTTAAATTTTTAAATTAAGTTGATTTAGCAGTTTAATGTTTGAAATGACGTATTCCTGTAAATACCATTTTCATTTTGTTTTTGTTGCAATAATCTATCGAATCTTTGTCCCTTACAGAACCACCTGGCTGTATTACAGCCGTAATTCCCGCTTTGCCTGCAATTTCAACAGAATCAGCAAAAGGGAAAAAAGCATCAGATGCCATAACCGCTCCATTCAGATCAAATCCCAGTGCTTTTGCCTTTTCTATTGCTTGCTTAAGTGCATCCACCCGTGAAGTTTGCCCAACGCCCCCTGCGATGAGCTGCTTGTTTGCAGCAAGTATTATTGCGTTGGATCTGGAATGTTTTACAATTTTATTGGCAAATTCGAGATCCTGAAACTCCCGGTCAGTCGGAGAAAGTGTGGTAACAACCTCCGTCTCCTGTGTTGCTTCCGTTTTTTTGTCTCTTTCCTGAACAAGTAAACCGTTCAAGACTGATCTTACTTGCTCATCGGGTAAATTTAACTCTTTTTTCAGGAGAATTATGCGGTTTTTCTTTTCTCTTAATATATTTAACGCATTTTCATCATAAAAAGGTGCAATTATTACCTCGAAAAAAAGTTTATTTATTTCAGTTGCCGTTGCTTGATCAACGGTGGCGTTTGTTACCAGGATTCCCCCAAATGCTGAAACCGGATCACCTGCAAAGGCATCTTTCCATGCCTCGGTAAGATTTGGCCGCGATGCCACACCACAGGCATTGTTGTGTTTTATTACAGCAAATGTTTGCTTTTTGAATTCAGAAATAAGGGATATAGCGGCATCTATGTCCAGCAAATTGTTATATGATATTTCTTTTCCGTGGAGCTGATCGAATGCTTCATTGAGGTTGCCGTAAAAAAATGCTTTTTGGTGCGGGTTTTCGCCGTACCGCATTTTCCTTCCGCTTGAGTGGCTTGCCTTGAATGCCGGAATTTCCAATTCTGAATTAAAATAATTGAAAATAGCAGTATCGTAATGGGAGCTTATATTAAAAGCCTCGGCAGCAAACTCTTTGCGCTGCTGAAGTGTTGTTTCCCCGTTATGTTTTGTCAGCATCTCCATCAGTTTGCTATATTGTTTACTTGATGAAACAACAAGGGTATCTTCAAAATTTTTTGCCGCTGCTCTAATAAGTGAAATTCCGCCTATGTCGATTTTTTCTGTTATCTCCTTTTTTGAAGCACCGGATTTAACTGTATCTTCAAAAGGATAGAGGTCTACTATAACAAGGTCAATTTTAGTAATGTTAAATTCTTTTATATGGTTTTGGTCTTCTTTATTGTCGCTTCTCGACAGAATTCCCCCGAATATTTTGGGATGAAGTGTTTTAACGCGACCTCCGAGAATTGAAGGATATCCTGTAAGTGTTTCAGCCGGGCTGACTTCAATGCCATTTTTTTTGATATGCTCTGCAGTACCTCCCGTTGAAATAATTTGGACTGAAAGGTTATTAAGCTCGGTAGTTATCTCATTGATACCGCTTTTATCATAAACCGAAATGAAAGCGGTGGAGATCTTTTTTAATTTATTCATAATCAGCTCATTGTTTGATAATTGCAAAGTTATTAAAAAGTTGGCTAAAAAAAATTGCATATGCGCTAAAATGGGCGAAAAACAATAAAATTTAAAATATTTTGATTTATATTTGAAGTTGTCTAGCTATGATATCAAAAGCGATCATATTTATCAAGCTCTTCAAAGAGAGTCTTTTGTTTGCCTACAGTTCTGTTATGGCAAACAAGCTTCGTACTTTTTTGTCCTTGCTGGGGATTACTATAGGAATTTTTGCAATAATTTCAGTTTTTACAATAGTTGACTCTCTCGAGCGAAATATAAGAGAAAGCCTTGCATCCCTTGGTGATGATGTGGTTTATGTGCAGAAGTGGCCATGGGATTTCGATGCTGATTATGAATGGTGGACCTACATGCGCAGGCCGGTGCCCGATTTGCAGGATTATCAGGAGATAAAACGCCGCTCACAAGGATCATCTTCCGTGGTTTTTTCTGTTTCAACCGGATCGTCTGTTACAACCAATGGTAACACAATTAACAGGGCAACAATATGGGCCAACTCACATGAGTTTCCCGATGTAAGGTATATGGAACTTGAACGCGGGAGATATTTTACCCCTTTTGAATCACAAGCCGGACGTAATTTGGCAGTAATCGGAAGTGAAATAGCCGCTCAGTTGTTCCCGGACACCGATCCCATTGGTAAAGATTTCAGACTAATGGGAAGGTCGGTAACAGTAATTGGCGTGGCAGAGCAGGAGGGAACGGATCTTTTCGGAGGAGACAGCCTTGATGAGGTTGTTCTTCTGCCTTTAAATTTCGCACGCAATTTATACAATATCAGAAGTGACAGGCTGAATCCTATGATAATGGTGAAAGCAGCACCGGATGTGTCCAACCGTGAGCTGTTAGATGAGCTGCGTATTATAATGCGCTCTGTAAGGAGCCTTAAACCTGCAGAAGAAGACAATTTTGCTTTGAATCAGGCAACGCTTATAACCCAGAATGTTATTGAGCCGATTTTTGGTATGATCAACCTGGGAGGATGGATAATAGGGGGTTTTTCCATTCTTGTTGGAGGATTCGGAATAGCCAATATTATGTTTGTCTCGGTTAAGGAGAGGACTAATATAATCGGGATCCAAAAAGCCCTGGGAGCAAAGAATTATTTTATACTGCTGCAGTTTTTGTACGAATCCGTGTTGCTTGCAGTTGCAGGCGGGGTGCTCGGACTGGCTGTTGTCTTTGCGGGAACGCAAGTAATAACTCATGTTTCGGAATTTACCATAACCTTGACCTTTGGGAATATTTTCCTGGGTTTGTTTGTATCGGCTGCAATTGGTGTAATTTCTGGATATGCCCCGGCTTATTCGGCTTCGAAGTTAAATCCTGTGGAAGCCATTGCAACAACTTTTTAGATTAGCCTATTTTAAGGATTCTCATACAGCAATCCGGAAAATAGCTATTGCCCCTCCAGCAGCCTGGTCAGGTTAACAAAATCTTGAACGCTCAGCTCTTCCGGCCTTTTTTTTAAGATCTCCTCCGGGAGATTTTTGTTTTTCAACAGATTTTGCAAAGAGTTGCGCAGGGTTTTGCGGCGCTGGTTAAAGGCGGTCTTGACCACGTTGAAGAAGAGCTTTTCATTGCATTCAAGTTTTTCAGTTTTGTTTCTTTTAAGCCTGATAACGGCCGACTTGACATTGGGTCTTGGAGTAAAGGCTTTTTCACTGACAGTGAAAAGGTATTGAATATCGTAGAATGCCTGGAGGAGAACGCTGGTAATTCCGTAAACCTTGTTGCCCGGGGTTTCTGCAATTCTAAGTCCCACCTCTTTTTGAACCATGCAGACAACTTCCCTGACAATGTTACGGTTCTCGAGGATCTTAAAAAAAATTTGGGAAGAAATATTGTAAGGAAAGTTTCCAACAATCGAAACAGGTTGGCTGAATTTGTCGCTTAATGGAAAATCAAGAAAATCGGCATGAAAAATTTTTTTGTCTGTTGAGGGGAATTTAGCCTTCAGATATACAACCGATTCACGGTCAATCTCAATAAGATAAGGGTTCAGTTTCTTATCTATGAGAATACCTGTAAGTATACCTGTACCGGGGCCTACTTCAATTATATTTTCAGTTTCTTTCGGATTGAGGTTTTGAACTATTTTTTCGGCAATATTTTTGTCCCTTAAAAAATGTTGTCCGAGACTTTTTTTGGGAGTTACATATGACATTTCAGGATGATAAAAGTTTGTAAATGACCCCCAATTCACACTTTTTTTAACTATAGGCCGCTGATAAAGAAAAATTTGCTGTCAGGCGGCTTTGAGTTTTTCCAGGTTTAATTTTTCAATTTTTTCCCGTGCAAATTTAAGGTCAATAGTTAACTCTTTAGTTTTGGTCGAGGGTAACTCATACATGGGATCTATCATAATTGCCTCGCAAATAGAGCGAAGGCCCCTTGCACCAAGGTTAAATTCAATTGCTTTGTCGACAATGTACTCGAGAGCTTCTTCATTAAAACTTAGTTTTATTCCGTCCATTTTCAGCAATTTAATGTATTGCTTAATAATGGAATTTTTCGGCTCTGTGAGAATTGCCTTAAGTGCATCCCTGTCAAGGGGATTAAGATATGAAAGTACGGGCAGCCTGCCTATTATCTCTGGTATGAGACCGTAAGATTTCAGATCCTGAGGAGCTATATACTGTAACAAATTATCGCGGTCAATATTTTCGTCTTGTGCATTAGCCTTGTATCCTACAACTTTTGTGTTCAGTCTTTGTGCAATTTTCTTTTCTATTCCGTCAAAAGCCCCCCCGCATATAAAAAGGATATTTTTGGTGTTTACAGCGATCATTTTCTGATCCGGATGCTTCCGTCCCCCCTGAGGCGGTACGTTAACAACAGAGCCCTCTAGCAGTTTTAAGAGCCCTTGTTGAACGCCTTCCCCGCTGACATCTCGTGTAATAGAGGGATTATCGCTTTTACGGGCAATTTTGTCAATTTCATCTATAAAAACAATACCCCTTTCAGCTGCTTCCAGGTTATAGTCTGCAGCCTGAAGAAGACGTGTCAGTACACTTTCTATATCTTCTCCTACATAGCCGGCCTCTGTCAGAACAGTTGCATCAACTATGGTGAAGGGCACCTGCAGCATCAGAGCTATCGTGCGGGCAAGAAGAGTTTTGCCGGTTCCGGTTTCTCCTACCAGAATAATATTTGATTTTTCAATGTCAACATCATCTCTGGCATTTTTTTGCTTCTCCTGGGTAAGCCTTTTATAATGATTGTATACAGCTACTGATATATATTTTTTTGCAGCTTCTTGTCCTATGACGTATTGATCAAGAAAATCCTTTATCTCTGATGGCTTAAGAAGTTTAATGTTTTCAAGGTTAAATTCGCTTTTGCTTTTAACCTCTTCCGTTACGATATTATATGCCTGTTCGGCGCAACTGTCGCATATCTGACCAGATATACCAGCTATCAGCAGTTTGGAATCTTTTTTGTTTTTGCCGCAGAAAGAACACTTTTCCATATTTTCACTCTTTTTCCCGATATATTCTAAAACGAAAACCTTGCAAAATTAGTTTACGTCTGGTTAAATTATGAGGTTTTAAAAATTTTTAAAAACGGTTTTACTAAAATTCCCTTAGCACTTCATGTGCTCCTTTGTGGATCTCATACCAGAATTGCAATGATGCTTCATTTGTGTTTTTTTCAAATTCCCCCAGCCATTTGATTAATTCAGGATTGTTGTCCCCCTCTTCCTTTTTCTTTTTTAAAAAATTGAAAACAAAGTCCATATTTCTTCGGGACTCCCAGAATATGGATGCATTTCTGCTGTGAATCCTGCTGGCGGTCATTTTAACGGAATTCAAAAATTTTTCTTTTTCACCGAAAAGCTTTCCGACTATTTCGGGCACAAGCTCTTCAGCCCACGCCCTGTGAAAGCGGCAAAAACCAATATTGTCAATCATTAATTCCTGAAGCATTCTGCGTGCATTTTCACGTCCCAGCTCCCGCGGCTCAATAAATTTTTTGCCGTAGTTCATATAATATTTCCCCATTATGCTCATGGGAGACAATACACCCGGAGTCCAGTACTGATTGGGAACCATCCAGCCGTGTCTTGCAAATCCGTTGAAAACGAACAGATCAATAATGCGCTTGTTTCTGGCATGCGCAAGTGACCGGGCAAATTTACGCGCACCTTCCCTGAGGTTTATTTTCCCGTTTTCTTTTATTGCCTCCTCAAGCAGGTTTATTGCCAGTGAAGCATTATGCATCGAATCGTTCACAATATCAAACCTTTCCGGAGTGAACACGGGTTTGTCTTTAACACCAAGGTCTTCAGGTTCAAGAAGGTTTTCATGGAGACACTCCATAAGCCAGGCTAACACGCCTCCTATGCTTATGGCATCAAAGCCCATGCTGTCGGCTTCCCGGTTAAGGGCTTCTGCGGCTCGCTGGTCAAAAATACCGCAAAGAGGTCCCATTGTCTGATATGGTTCAAAATCCTTTTTGAATTTTTTGTAAAATTTTTTACAAACAGCAGCACAGGGCTCACCACAGTTTTTTTGCTGCTTTTGATTTATTGTTTCCTCATTGAATTGTTTAAGGTAATGGTTAACGATAAACTTTTCGTGAAGGTCGGCACGTTCTTTGTCACTCCAGTATATGGTTCTGTAGTTGAAGGCCAGAATATTATCCTTCACCGTAGTAAAATTTACACCAAAGGTGCCGCCTGTATTAAATGCCGGGTCATACCTGTATTTGGTGGTGGCTTCTATATCCTTGGCGGCCATTTTCTTTTGGTAATGATCCTGAAACCATGAATCTGCAACGCTTCGGTCGCGAAAATCCTCATCAACGAAGGTGCCTCCGAATATTACAGCTGCAATACCGTGTATTTTAAGCATCTTTGTCCCGAAACCGCCTCTTCCTGCCCACGTGTCTGCTTGTGTCAGTTTCCCTTTGTTAACGGGGGCTGAACCTATAGCACCCAGATCGGTGTAAAGTGAAGCGGGACCTGTAGCCAGAACCCTGGGATCTTTTTCGTAACGGTGGCCATACATTGAAAGGCAATGCTCCATCAGGGAATAGACTCCCTTTTCACCTTTATACCAAATTTCATTGAGATTAACCGGGCGCAGCTCCACCTCGATTTCTTCTCCGTGTGATCGGTTTAGGTAGAGGATTGAGGGTGTGCGGGCTTTACCAACTATTGACAGCAGGTTTATTCCAAGATTGTCAAAAACCAAGCCGGCTCCTCCCATAGAGGAAATGAAAAATCCGTGCCAGCAAGGACTGTAACCTGTGAAGAATAAACGGTTGGAGCCCGGGAATATACTTCCAGCCAAAAGCCCGGTACCTATGCTTAGGCTGTCATGCTTTCTTGAAAGATGAGCGCCCAGATCGACGGGGCCCCAGAAATTTCCAAGCTCATAGCGACCAATTTTATAAAAACCGGTTCCGGCATCAACAAATAGTGTCTTCAGATGCGACTTGTTCATTTGCATTGCTTTAAGATGTTTTAGTAATACAATTTAAAAACAATTTGCCGATAAAACAATAATAAGATAAGCCGGTATTAAATTACCCGCGAAAGGTGGTTCAATAACTTTGGGAATATCGTATGTTTCTTTAAATGAACAGTTAATTTCCCGTTGTAATTAAGATTACTTCTGTTTTTTGGAGTTTCTGGTCAGCACTTCGTCAATCATGCCATATTCTTTTGCCTCTTCTGCGGACATCCAGAAATCGCGGTCGGCGTCTTTTTCAACTTTTTTGTAGGAAACACCGGTATGATCGGAAATTATTTCGTACAGCTCTTTCTTAAGCTTTTGTATCTCCCTTACAGTGATTTCAATATCTGCAACAGGACCCTGAGCTCCCCCCATGGGTTGGTGGATCATAATTCTTGAATGCCTCAAGCCGGAGCGTTTACCTTTTGTGCCGGCACAAAGCAGAACGGCTGACATTGAGGCTGCAACGCCGGTGCATATGGTGGTGATATCTGAACTTATATATTCCATTGTGTCATACATGCCCAGTCCGGCATGAACCGATCCCCCCGGGCTGTTTATGTAAATCTGAATATCTTTGGATGGGTCAGATGATTCAAGAAAAAGCAACTGGGCCTGGACAATATTGGCAACATAATCATCAATGGGAAGTCCAAGGAATATTATCCTGTCCATCATCAGTCTTGAAAATACATCCATTGTAGCTATGTTGAGCTGGCGCTCCTCGATAATCGTCGGGGAAATGTAACTGCTTAGAACTTTCTTGTAGCTGTCCAACCGGGATCCGCTTATTCCCTGGGAAGTCGCATATTTACGGAATTCATCTTTTGATTGCATTTTATAAAGATTTGGGGTTATTTTGTAAATTTAAGAAATATTATGTATCAACCAATTACACAAACCAAATTACAAGCAAATCTCACTTAAGAACGGCTGGTTATTTTTCCTGCATTAGATTTGCAAATTCCTCTTCCTTTACTTTTTTGGTGTTCAGTGTTACGGTTTCTTTTAAAAGTTCAATTATCTTCTCGTGGTATTTTTGCTCATACAGATTTTGCCTTTCTTTATCCTTTTTGAGCAATTCCTGGGCGTAATTGCTCAAATGCTCGTCACCTATATCAGTCATACCGTATTGACGGAATTGCATACGCAGATGGTATTTGGCCAGCTCTTCAACTTCTTCTTTTTCAACTTTCAGGTTGAACTTTGAAATAATTTTATCCTGTATTAGCTGCCATCTCAAGTCCTTCTCGAATACAGGGAACTCCTTGTCGATTTGCTCCTGGGCAAGGTTTTTCTCTTTTGATTCAAGCAGCCAGCGCTTTAGGAAATCTGTAGGAAGATCAAATTTAGTTTTTTCAATCAGCATCTCTCGTGCATCCATGAGAAGTTTCATGTCGCTTTGCCGGCTGTAGTGAGATGAAATTTCCTCAGCAATTTTTTCCCTGAATTCTTTTTCAGAGGACACAACACCCTCTCCGAAAGCCTTATCGAAAAGCTCCTGGTTTATTTCAGCCTTTTGCCACCTTGAGACAGATTCTACGTCAAGACGGAAAAACAGTGGCATATTTTCAATTTTTTCCTTGTCGGTTTTAAGTATTTGCGAAAGTTCTGTGTCATTGGGATAAGCTTTTCTCAGATCAATTTGCATAGAATCACCCGCAGAGGAGCCTGTTATTTGTTTGCGGATACTCTCGTCCTTGATTACCGATACCGAAAGAGTGGAATCCTGCGTATTGATACCGTTTTCCATAGGTTCGCCTTCTTCTGTAAGTTGTGTAAGGCTTGCCTTTATAACATCATTTTCATCAGCCTTTTCAGCTTCTACAGCTTCGCCAAACCGGCTGGCATAGCTTTCAACATATTTATCCAGCAATTTATCATCGATGTCGATCACGTAATAGGAAAGTTTGTCTTCTTTTGATAGTTCTGCTTCAAATTCCGGTGCCAGAGCTATATCAAATAAGAATTCAAACTCTTCCTGGTTCTCGAAATCCTGCTTTTCCTGTTGTTCTTTGTTAGGAAGGGGTTCGCCCAGAATGTTAAGCTTCTCTTCCCTTATATAGTTTGTGATTGATTCAGATACCAGCCTGTTTATTTCCTCAAGGAGAACAGGTTTGTGATACATACGCTTTATCAGTCCCATAGGCACCATCCCTGGCCTGAAACCGTCCATTTTTGCACTCTTTTTGTATTCCTTCAGCTTTTCGTTAACCTGTTGCTCATAATCATCTTTATTAATATGCACTTTTAAAATGGCATTCAGGTCATCTTTTTTTTCAGTAGTGATGTCCATTTGTATAAATTGTAGTTAGCAAATTAATTATCATCAAACAGCAGCATCTTAAATGCTTCGGTTAAGTGAAAATTGCAGCCGGTAAATCAAAAGAAAGTTATAGAATTCAGCCAAAGGCCAACTCCCTGATATTGCTGTTTTATACTTAAGGGTCTTTCAATTATGGTGGCTTGTTGCTGCAAATTTGCCAATTAGGCAAAACCGCTGACACTTAATATATAATGAACTCAAGCGATTTGTTTAATGAAATTATTGTGCGGATGGAGGGACTCGAACCCCCACGCCGTGAGGCATCAGATCCTAAGTCTGACGCGTCTACCAATTCCGCCACATCCGCCAAAAAATTCAGCACAAAGGTATTTAAAAATTTTAATAATCAAGACTCAAGTGGAGAAAAATTAACAATCTGAAATTTTCTTCCCGGTCAGCGTCTGAGTTCAAAGCTTTGACCAAGATAAACTTTTCTGACCTGTTCGTCCATTGCAAGTTCCTCTGCGCTACCTGATTTAAGAATTGTTCCCTCGAAGAGCATATAGGCATGATCCGTTATTGAAAGGGTTTCATGCACGTTGTGATCGGTAATTATTATGCCAATATTTTTTTTCTTAAGGGCCAAAACTATTTGCTGTATATCTTCAACTGCTATTGGGTCTACACCGGCAAAAGGCTCGTCTAATAAAATAAATTTAGGCTTGAGGGCAAGAGAGCGGGCTATTTCGGTTCTTCTTCGTTCTCCCCCTGACAATTGTATTCCCAGGCTTTTCCTTATATGCTGGAGCCCGAATTCTCTGAGTAAAACCTCAAGCCTTTCATTTTGCTCCTGCTTCGGCATATCTGACATTTCCAGAACAGCTTTTATATTGTCTTCGACGCTGAGTTTCCTGAATACGGAAGGTTCCTGGGGCAGGTAGCCGATGCCTCTCTGAGCTCTTTTATATACAGGTTCGTGTGTAATGTCAAGATCGTCCAGGTATACCCTGCCTTCGTTGGGCCTTATAAGCCCGACGATCATGTAGAAAGATGTTGTTTTGCCGGCGCCGTTCGGACCAAGCAATCCGGCTATTTCTCCTTCTTTTACACTGAAGCTTACTTTGTTAACTACAGTTCGTTTGCGATATTTTTTTACAAGGTTTTCTGTTTTAAGGATCATATCAATTCAAGCGTTACATTGGCCGGGGAATCATTTTCTCCGGTTTAACCGGTTTTTTTGAGATCCGTTTTTTCTTCTATTACTATTTTTTTGGATATTCTGATTCCTACCTCGTATAGGAACATTATAGGGAAGGATACCAGTATCTGACTGAACACATCAGGCGGGGTAATTATTGCCGAGAGAGCAAGAACAATTACCAAAGCATGCCTGCGGTATTTTCTTAAAAATTGCGGTGTTACAAGTCCCAGTTTCGACAGGAAAAAAATAAGCACCGGCAGTTCAAATATCAATCCTACTGCAAGGGCAATTGAGCTAACCGTTGTAATATATGACAAAAGGTTGATCTGGTTAACCACCTCATGACTAACAGAGTAAGAACCAAGAAAGTGTACCGAAAGCGGAATTATAACGAAATAAGCGAACACTATACCGAGTATAAACAGCAAAGATATGTAAAAAACGCCTCCCCTGGCGTAACTTCTCTCGTTTGTATAAAGGGCGGGACTTATAAATCTCCACATTTCAAAAACAAGATAGGGAAATGCCAGAATAAGGCCGACAAACATTGAGACCATTATATGCGTTATAAATTGACCTGCCATGTTTATATTGATAAGCTGAAACGGCTCTGAATTTATACAAAGGGCTCTGATGCCTATCGTGTTGCCCAGGGCGCATAATGTGCGGTTAGTGAAAAAATCAGGTGTTTTTGGAGCTATAAGTATCTGGTTGAAAATAATGTCCTTGAAAATAAATGCACCTATGGCAATTACCACAATTGCCAAAATTGAGCGCACCAAATGCCACCGAAGTGCCTCGAGGTGTTCCAGAAAAGTCATTTCCTGCTGTTCGCTAACAGGCATATCTTTGTTGTTTTATTAAACTATTCCTTCCTTTAAAATATCGTGAATATGAATAATTCCTACGTATTTTCGATTATTTAGAACGAGAAGCTGGGTGATATTGTTTTGTTTCATCTTATCAAAAGCGTCCACAGCAAGAGCGTTAATATCTATTGTTTTAGGGTTGGGTGACATTATGTGCTTTGCCGTGAGATTTTCAAGCGATATATGATTTTCAAGCATGCGACGTAAATCCCCGTCTGTTATTATACCCGTCAATTCTTCGCTATTTTCCATAACCGCGGTAGCACCAAGGCGTTTTGATGAAATTTCAAAGATTACTTTTTTAATGCTGTCATTAATTTTAACCTTCGGGAGCCTCTCTTCAAGATGGAAGTCACCTACACGCATGTAAAGTTTTTTGCCCAGATGACCGCCCGGGTGGAACCTTGCAAAATCTTCCTCAGTAAACCCTCTGCATTCAAGGAGGCATACAGCAAGAGCATCTCCGATCACCATTTGTGCAGTAGTGCTGGAAGTAGGAGCCAGGTTGTTGGGACAGGCTTCTTTATAAACTGTAGCTTTTAAGACAAGCTGGGCTTTTTTTGCCAGGTATGAATCCGTGTCTGATACAACTCCAATTATTGTGTTTCCCATGTTTCGTATAAGGGGTACAAGGACCTTTATTTCAGGTGTGTTTCCGCTTTTGGAAATACAAATAAGAATGTCTTCCTGCTTGATAATTCCAAGATCACCGTGAATAGCGTCTGCTGCATGCATGAAAATTGCGGGAGTACCTGTAGAGTTGAGTGTTGCAGTGATTTTACCTGCAATTATTGCACTTTTGCCGATTCCTGTAATTACTACCCTTCCTTTTCCATTGAAGATCATTTCAACAGCTTTGGCAAAATCATTGTCAATGTACTCCGTTAAATTGTGTATAGCGGTTGATTCGTTAATTATTGTTTTTTTTGCAATAGTTTTAATCTCTTCGGGTGACTTCATACTTCTGTGGTGATAAAAAGTTGCTGTAAATAAATTGTGGGAAAAATAAATTAAAGGATTCTTTTGTTATATGCCAAAAGTATGTAAATACATCTGCAAAATTACAGAATAAAAATCGAATTTTAGTTGCATTAATTTGTTTTTCTCAATTATTATATATATATATGTGGCTTTTTTGGTGAGATCGTATATTTCAAGTTTGAAGAAGTGCAGGTGTAGAATTTTTAAAAAGATACAAGGATAAGAAGATGAATGTAGAGGCAAAAATACCTTTAACGGAATATCTTAGAAATTATTTCGGGTTTACCAGTTTTAAAGGAAATCAAGAAGAGGTTATAAAAAACGTGTTGTCACGCAATCATACATTTGTGCTGATGCCGACCGGTGGTGGCAAGTCACTTTGTTATCAGCTGCCTGCAATTATAATGGAGGGTACCGCTATTATTATTTCTCCATTGATTGCCCTTATGAAAAACCAGGTTGATGCAATACGTGCATTCAGCGAAGATGATGGAGTTGCTCATTTTTTAAACTCTTCTCTTTCAAAAAGCGCCATAGAGAAGGTTAAGGCTGATGTGGTAGGTGGAAAAACCAAAATGCTTTATGTGGCCCCCGAGTCGTTAACAAAGCTGGATAATATAGAATTTTTAAAACAGGTGAAAATATCTTTTTATGCAATTGACGAAGCTCATTGCATCTCTGAATGGGGCCACGACTTCAGACCCGAGTACAGGAGGATCCGTGCTATGGTAAATGAGATTGGTGAAGCTCCTGTAATTGCGCTTACTGCTACGGCCACACCTAAAGTGCAGCACGATATTCAGAAAAATCTTGGGATACTGGATGCAGACGTGTTTAAATCATCGTTTAACCGTCCCAACCTGTATTATGAAGTAAGACCAAAGACCAATTCCGTTAAGCAAATAATTAAGTTTATAAAAAACAATTCCGGTAAATCGGGAATAGTCTATTGTTTGAGCAGGAAAAAAGTTGAGGAGATGGCAGAGACACTCTCCATTAACGGTATAAAAGCCCTGCCTTACCATGCCGGAATGGACTCGGCGACCCGTACCGGCAATCAGGACAAATTCTTAATGGAGGAGGTTGATGTGATTGTCGCTACCATAGCCTTTGGTATGGGTATAGACAAACCCGATATACGTTTTGTAATACATTATGATATTCCCAAAAGTCTCGAGGGGTATTATCAGGAAACCGGACGTGCCGGGCGTGACGGAGGAGAGGGAAAATGTATAACATTTTACAGCTACAAGGATATTCAGAAATTAGAGAAATTCATGCAAAACAAGCATGTTGCTGAGCAGGAGGTAGGCAGGCAATTGTTGTTTGAGACTGTTTCATATGCCGAGTCTGCCGTTTGCAGAAGAAAGCAGTTGCTTCATTATTTCGGGGAAGATTACAATGAAGATAATTGCGAGGGTTGTGACAATTGTCTCTATCCGAAGACCCAGTTTGAAGGCAAAGACTATGTAACTCTTGTTCTTAATACTGTTTTGGCGGTGAATGAGAAATTCAAGGCTGACCATATTGCCGATATAATTGCAGGCAATATTACCCAGTCAGTACAGGCATACAAGCATGAAGAGCTTCCGGTATTTGGCGAAGGAGGTGATAATGATGAAAAGTTCTGGAACGCTGTTATACGACAGGCAATGTTTGCCAAATTGCTCGATAAGGAAATCGAAAATTACGGATTGCTTAAAGTAACAGAGGAAGGCTATCGTTTCCTGGATAACCCCAGATCCATTACTTTAACTCAAAATCATGATTACAGTGAATATGGGAATGAAGAGATGGAAAAAGACTCTGGTTCCAGAACAAGCACGATTGATCTTGAGTTGCTGGAAATATTGAAAGATTTGAGAAAAAAGGTTGCAAAAAGGAATAATCTTCCCCCCTTTGTTATATTCCAGGAAGGTTCACTGGAGGATATGGCAATGCAATATCCTGTCAACCTGGAGGAAATGCAGAATATTTCCGGAGTTGGTGCAGGAAAAGCAAAAAAATTCGGAAAAGATTTTGCCGATTTGATCAAAGCATATGTTGAGGAAAAAGATATTGTTCGCCCTCAGGATATGGTTGTAAAATCGGTAGTTAACAAGTCCGGAATGAAAGTTTCGATTATTCAGGCAATTGACAGAAAAATGATGCTGGAAGATATTGCGTCAGCTAAAAACCTTGATATCAGCGAGCTGCTCAGTGAGATTGAAGCTATCGTCAATTCAGGAACCAAAGTTAATCTTGATTACTATATTGATAATGTAATAGATGATGAGCGTCAACAGGAAGTGTACGAGTATTTCCGGGAAGAGGCCGAAACAGAGTCTGTTGAGGAAGCACTTCAGGAATTGGGCGAAGAAGATTATACAGAGGAGGATATAAGATTAATGCGCATTAAATTTATATCTGAAGTTGGCAATTAATCGAAAAGAAAATTTACATCTTTGTAACGATCTAAGTGACCCGCTCGTCTTTTGTTATAACAACAAATACAATCAGTGGAACCTGTTCTAGAAATTTCCGGTATTTCAAAATATTTCGGCAATATATGTGCCGTGGAGGACCTCTCTTTTTCAGTGAGTAAGGGTCAGGTTTACGGCATTTTGGGCCCAAACGGCAGTGGTAAAACCACTACTCTTGCAATTGCCATGGGGATTATTAAATCCCAAAGAGGAAAATGTGTTTGGTTTTGCCAAAATACACCGGCAGACAATAGCTGGAAAAAAAATGTAGGCACCCTGATCGAAGTCCCATATTTTTATCCTTACCTTGACCTTGTTGACAATTTGAAAATAGTGGCGGAAATAAAACAGGTGCCTTTTGGCGATATTTTTCGTGTTCTTCAGGTTGCCGGCCTCTACGAAAGAAGACATTCCACATACAGAACACTTTCCCTTGGTATGCAGCAACGTATGGCAATCGCATCTGTTATGCTGGGTGATCCTGATGTGCTTGTGCTCGACGAACCTACTAACGGACTTGATCCTCAGGGTATAGCTGATGTAAGAGAAATAATACTAAGTGAAAGAGAAAAGGGAAAGACTATAATTCTTGCCAGCCATATACTTGCTGAGGTTGAAAGAGTTTGTACTCATGTTGCGGTATTGAAAAATGGAAGGTTGCTTGCTGACGGACCCGTTGCTCAACTGCTCGGAAGAGATGAAACACTTGTTATTGGAGCAAAGGATAATGAAAAACTAATGAAGGCACTTTCAATGTCAGAAATGATAAACACCTCAGATTTCCGTGAAGACGGTATTTGGATTAGTTTAAAAGAAGGCTTTACCCCTGAGCAGCTTAACAGGTACCTTATGGAGCAGGGGATAGCTCTTTCAAAACTGGAGAAGAAAAAGAAAACCCTCGAATCTCAGTTCCTTGAACTGGTGAAATAATTTTTTTAATAATAAACCCTTTATGCAAACAAACCTGGTAAGGATTGAACTTATAAAAATCTTAAAATACAAATCTTTTAAGGTTCTTTTGGGGCTTCACCTGACATTGTATTTTATATCAGTCTTGATGCTCTCACAGGTAGAGGTTCAGGTTCCAGGTTTTAAAATAGGGAATCTTTTTCTTTTTCCTCATGCATGGCATACTTTTGTCTGGGTAGCAGGATGGTTCAACCTCATTCTTGTAATTTTGGTAATAATGGTTACATGTAATGAGTTTGCATTTAAAACTTTTCGCCAGCAGTTTATAAACGGGCTTAAACGCGATCATTTGTTGGCCGGTAAAGGTTTGGTTATATTGATTTTGGCAGTTTATGCTTTTTTAATGGTGATGCTTACTGGAACCTTTTTTGGAATAGTTTCCGGCTCCGGGCCCTCCTTGTCGGGTTTTTTTGAGAATTTTCACATGCTGTTTGTATATTTTTTGCAAACTGTTGCATATATGTCACTTGGCTTCTTAATTGCCATATTGATGCGCGGTACCGCTTTATCTATAACAATGTTTTTTTTGCTTCGCCTTCTTATTGAACCGGTTATAAGAGGATTTTTTGAGCCCGCCGCAAGACAGTTTTTCCCGGTTAAAACAATTTCAGACCTGACACCATTTCCCGAAGTTTTCTCAATTACATCTGAAAGTGAGGTTATGAAAGAAGGTGCTGATGCTCTTACATTTGAGGCAATGGGGCTTGTCTCGCATCAGCTTCCCCTTTATATAAATGTTTTGCTGGCTGCTGCATACACCGCTCTTTTTATTTTAATTGCCCGCTTCTATCTTCAAAAAGCCGGCCTGTAGACATTGTTATCTTAGTATCTTATCCGGGAGGTTATTCGATCTTAAAAATTTCATTTTCAAGACCGGTGTTCATTCTGATCTCAATAACTTCCATGGTAATTGACTGAGGTCCTGCCTGCTCGATTATTTTAAAAGGATATTTAAAAGTGTTTATAGTTCTGTAATCACTGAAGGTTGTTGTCTGTGTTATTCCTCCCATTGGAGATTCCTGAGTTGCAACTGTGCGAAGTCTTAAACCTGTTTCAGTATCAAAATAGTCTGTTCTTTCAATACCGGTCTGTGATTTAATGAATATTCTGTAGGCATTTTTGCCATCTACTGTTTCTATACCGTCGAGTTCAACCTCCAGCCCCATTTCATCAAAATACAATTCGGGGTTGAGCATGAACTGAAGCTTCATTTTTTCAATTTCTTCATCCCCCAGCATCATCTCCCCCTGAGGGGTTTTGATTATCCCCTTGTTTCCGTCAAATATTTGTTCCTGAAGTATATTGCCTCCCATGCTCATTGAAAAATAATATTTGTCGGGTGCCTTACGGTGTGTGAGAGTTTGAATGCTCATTCCCTGCGTGGAGGCCTCCATTTCAACGGTTAAGTCTTCCATTTTTTCAAGTAACTGCCTGCCGCCTGAAGCATCAATGTATTTTTCAATGATATTTTCGGCGGTAACACCTTCGGGTATTTCCTGATCTTTCAAATCAAGCGGCCTGCCGAAAGGGTCAAAGAACTCTACCTCTCCTGTGGGGCTGAATTTTTCAAGTGTTTCGGCAACTTCCCTGTTTCCTGCGACAATTATATATGTATTGTCCGGAAGCAGATGCTTCTCTGCCATTTTTTTAATTTTTTCTGAGGATACGGTGTTGAGTCTTTCAAGGTATGTTGCATAATAGTCATCCGGTAATCCATAGCGCTCAATGTTAAGGGCAAAATTTGCCACGGTTCTCGGACTCTCCAGAGACCGGGCAAAACTGCCTGTCATAAAATTGCGTGTCAGATCAAGAGTTTCATCATCAACCGGCTCGCTCCTCAGGCGTTCCATTTCGTAAAGAATTTCTGCGATTGTACTGTCTGTTACCGAATTCCGGACTTCAGTGCGGGCATTGAAGCGTCCTGACAGCCGGTAGGTTGAAATGGAAGATCTGGCACCGTACGTATAGCCTTTGTCTTCCCTCAGGTTTTGCATTAGCCTGCCTGAAAAGATCCCTCCGCCAAGAATGTTGTTCATTATACTTGTAGAGATAGCGTCTGGATGGCCCGGGGAGAGATCGACCGGGTATGTTACAGAAATTAACGACTGAACGGCACCGGGACGCTCGGCAAATGCAACTCTAATACCTTCAGGGGGGGCGGGTTTTTGGTATTTGTGGCCGGGGACCTCGGCCGGCTTCCAGTCTCCGAAATATTTTTCCACAAGAGTCTGGGCCTCCTTTACGTCTGTGTCTCCTACAATAACCATATAGGATACATTAGGCCTAAAGTAGGTTTCATAATAATCCCTGCATTTTTCAATGGTTATATTATCCAGTGTCTCTTCAGTTACAATTTCTCCGTAAGGGTGGTCTTTACCGAAAAGCAAAGCGGAGGAGATGTTGTCAACCATTGAGCCTGCATCTGTTCTGACAGTGCTGAGGGCAGACCTGGATTGCCTAAGGCTGCGCTCCAACTCTTCTTCGGGGAAAGTGGGATTTAGTAAAATGTCTGACATAAGCTCAAGTAGCGGTTTTTTGTGTCTTGTAAGTGAAGAACCGAACATTCCCCGCGAGTGGGTGCTTATTGATGCACCCAGGAAATCTGTTTCTTCGTCAATCTCCCTCTTTGATCTGTTTTCTGTACCGGTTTTCATCAATTCTCCGGCCATACTTACATATCCCTTGGCTTCTTTTTCCAGCACCCTGTCTATGTCAAGTGTGATCTGGAAGGAAACCACCGGAACGGTGCGATTTTCGACAACAATTACCCTTATTCCGTTTTTTGTGGTAAATGTTTCATAATCGCCTATCTGGATTACCGGCGGGGGACCGGGCTGGGGAGGAACGCTTCTGTCAAGCTGGGCATTTATTGGTAATTGCAGAATTACCAGTGCCAGTGTTATGAAGGTAATTTTTAGCATCTCTATGTGATTTTTAAAAGTTTATTTTTCCGTTTCCGGCAGGAAATAAAGGACCACCCTGTTGTCTTCCCTGAAGTATTGATTTGCTGCCCTTAAAATATCTTCCCTTGTTACTTTCATGTAGTTGTCAATTTCAGTGTTGATGCGGTTTGCATCACCCAAAAGCAGGTGATAGGTGGCCAGGTTGTTGGCGCGGCTTGCAATTGTTGTATTGCTGTTTACAAAATTGTTTTCCATCTGGTTTCTGAGTTTTTCCATCTCGAATTCAGAGATAAGCTCATTGCGTGCTTTTTCCAGTTCCTCATTTATGGCTTTTTCAAGAACATCCGGGCCGGTGCCGAGATTGGGAAGTGCAAATATGATTGCAAGCCCCGGGTGTTCCAGTGCCAGGGGCATTGCCTGGACGGCCATAGCAATCTGCTGTTCGTCAACAAGTGAACGATGAAGCCTTGAGCTTTGCCCCCTTGATAATAGCGATGCAAGCATGTCAACTGCATAGTAATCCTCTCCCCCTATTTCCGGTATATGATAGGCCTGGAGCACAAGGGGAAGCTGAACATTATCGAAAACGGTGTCGCGAACCTCGTGCTTTCTGACTGGCTCTGAAGCAGGGGGGCGGTATATTTCTTCAGTCCCGGCCGGTATATCGGCAAAATATTTATTTACCAGCTTTTTTGCCTTTTCTGTATCAATGTCGCCGGCAATTGTTAACACCACGTTTTGGGGAACATAGAACCTTTTGTGGAATTCATGAAATTTGTGGTCCTCGGCATTACGAATATGATCTTCTCTGCCCAGTACATCCCATTGATAAGGGTGATCAGTAAAAGCCCTGCTCACGGTTTCAATCAAAAGCCTGCCGTATGGAGGGTTGTCCCGTACCTGCTTCATTTCTTCAGTTACAACATCTTTTTGGGTTGCAATACCTGTTGAATCAACACTTGCATGAAGAAGGCGTTCCGACTCCAGCCAAAGGCCAAGTTCAAGCTGGTTAGAGGGTAAAAGAACAAAATAGTAAGTTACATCCTGAGATGTATAAGCATTCAAAGTGCCGCCGGCTCCTTCCACATACCGGTCGAATTCTCCGCGCTTAATGTTTTTTGTACCCTCAAACATAAGGTGCTCAAAAAAATGTGCAAACCCGGTTCTGTCCGGGGCTTCATTTTTTGAACCAACATGATACATCATAGTTACACCAACAACAGGTGTTGTGTTGTCCTGGTGAAGTATAACATGTAACCCGTTATCAAGTGTGTATTCTACAAAATCGATACGGGTATCCTGTCCCTTTAGAATGCCGCTGCTGACAAGGCACAGGAAGATTACATAAAGCAGGGTTTTTCTCATTTTATTAAAGGTTTTATTAGAAGGGTGTTTTTTACATGGCTGTTTAAAAGGAGAGGTGTAACTTACAGCGAATTTAGTTTTGTTAATTGTTGTTTTTTTAATTTAAAATAAAGTTAAAAAATTTTTGTCAGCGGCAAAAAAATTTAGATAATTTTTTAAAGATTTTTATCCGGGCAGATCTATTCCCACTACTGCGGCTGATTTTTCAGCCACATGTCAAACCTCGCCGGTATAGTGTTATTTCGTTTTATGTGCCTGCTGCAGGTGACTATATGATGGTTTTCTCCTGCTATTTTAACCAGCTCAACAGGTCTTCCCGGTATCTTCAGTGCATTGTACATCCGGTGGCTTTTGCCGGGGGAGACATTTGTGTCAGTCTAAAGATAATGTTTTGTTCAAAATTTTGTACCTCAATAGTGTCGCCCGTTTAGGCCTGGCGGTTGGAAAGTTATAGTATTTGCTTTAATTTCGGATGATTAAATTTCATTGATATGAGAGCTGTAATTCAACGAACAAAAAGGGCTGCGGTTAACATTGACCGTTCAGAAAAAACCGCAATAGGAGAGGGTATGCTCGTACTGCTTGGGATAGAACATGAAGATACTGTTGAAGATGCAGTGTGGTTAAGTAAAAAAATTTCCCGGCTTCGTATTTTTGATGATGAAAACGGAGTTATGAACCGCGATATAAGAGAAGTTAGCGGGCAAGCCCTGGTTGTAAGTCAGTTTACCCTCCATGCCAAAACTAAAAAAGGAAACAGGCCTTCTTATACAAAAGCTGCTCCACCCGGTAAAGCCGTTCCTCTTTATGAGAAATTTGTCCAGCAACTGACCGAAGATGTCGGAAGAACTGTAGAAACCGGTGAATTCGGGGCAATAATGGATATAGAGATTGTAAATAGCGGACCTGTAACAATTTTCATAGATACTAAGCAAAAAGAGTAATTAATTATAATCAGATCCTGCTTAATAAAGAGATGTCAGATTATCAATCCAGCGATCAGGGTAAAAATACTGTGCTTCTTGTTGCTGCAATTGCCTCTTTTCTTACTCCTTATATGGGATCCTCCATTAATCTTGCTTTGCCTTCAATAGGGGAGGAATTGAAGGTAAGTGCGTTGCTTCTTGGCTGGGTTGCTACTATATATTTGCTTTCTGCGGCCGTATTTTTGGTTCCTTTCGGCCGCCTGGGAGACATATACGGAAGAAGAAGGGTTTTTTTAACGGGTATGGTTGTTTTTACATTTTCATCGCTGTTATGCGCCTTTTCCCCCAACATAATCGTACTTTTGGTATTAAGAGTCTTTCAGGGTATGGGCAGTGCCATGATATTTGCAACAGGAATTGCCATTTTGACATCGGTTTTTCCTAAAAATGAAAGGGGCCGGGCTATAGGTATTACGATGACGTCAGTTTACGCGGGCCTGTCTCTTGGTCCGGTAGCCGGGGGATTTCTCACAGAATACTTCGGATGGAGAAGTGTATTTGTTTTTACTGTTATTTTTGGAATAGTTGCCATTTATTTTGTTTTAACAAAAATAAAACAGGAGTGGGCTGAAGCTGAAGGTGAGCCTTTTGATTTTGGCGGTGCCGTCATTTATGGTTTTTCCCTTTCGTTTATTATATACGGGTTATCAAATTTGCAGTCATGGCAAGGGTTACTTTTTCTCCTTGCCGGACTGATCTTTTTCTTATTTTTTATTAAAAGAGAAACCTCTGTTGATTATCCGGTTATAAACGTTAACCTTTTTATATCGAACCGGCTTTTTGCTTTTTCTAACATGGCTGCATTTATTCATTATAGTTCCACTTTTGCAGTAACTTTTTTATTGAGTTTTTTTCTTCAGACGGTTAAGGGTTTTTCTGCCCGTGATGCGGGATTGATTATGGTTATAAAGCCGGTTGTAATGGCAGGAACTGCTTTTCTTTCGGGGAGGATGTCTGACAGGTTTGAGCCAAGGGTACTCTCAACCATAGGTATGGCAATAACTGCAACTGCATTATTCTTTTTTGTCTTTCTCGCTCAAATGAGCGTCATGCATATAATGGTAAATTTTGTTTTGCTGGGAGTAGGACTTGGCTTGTTTGTCGCCCCCAATGCTAATGCAATTATGAGCTCCGTAGAGAAAAAGTATGTGGGTATAGCTTCCGGCTCAATGGGGACTATGAGAGTTATTGGGCAAATGTTTTCTATGGGCCTGGTTATGCTGGTTTTTTCGGTATATACCGGCGGCCGCGATATTTCAGTCGGCAGCGCCGAAGAGTTCTTAAAAATCGTTCCTGTAGCTTTCACACTTTTATCTGCTCTTTGTTTTGCGGGTATTTACGCTTCCTATACAAGAGGTAACATTAGGTAAATAAGAGGAAGGAAAAAATTTGGAATGATTTTATTAATTTTGCATAAATGTTATTAAAGATATTCTGTGCTGAATGATGAAGGGTAAGCTCTGCTGGCTGGCTCAATCTTCCATGAATGAAGGATTTATGACAGGCCAATCGTTTGAGAAAAGTGATGTAAATGTCTTCCAGCATCATCGGGATGATTTTGAGATTGTGGAAGAGCCTGACACCGCCGAAATTTCAGCGGAGAATTTTATATTGGAACCGCCTTTTGTAAACCCCGGTTTTTTCCGTACCCAACAAGAGGAGCCCTCCCATAAGTATTACAGTCCAAAAGATGTTATGACCGGTGAGAACATACCCGCCGGTACTGTTTCCGGGGAGGCATATTTAAGCTATATACAAAATGAAGGCGAACCCAGTAAGGCACCAACATATTCATATGGTGGCGGAGATCTGATGCTGGGTATTATGATTTTGTCATTTTTGCTTCTTGCAATTGTAAAGTTTTTTTATTCAAATTATTTAAACCCCGTTTTAGCATCATTTTACAGTTTTAAAAGTTCAAGGGAGCTTTTCAGAAACAAAAATTCCAATATTCAAAACACATTAATTCTATTGAACTTCTTGTTTCCAATAAACGGGGGAATTTTTTTGGTGCTTGTTTTCGATTATTTCGGTATTGAAGTTTTGCCGGCCGAATTTTCCTTTTTATCAAGATTCTTAATAAAATCTTTTAGCCTTTATCTGCTTTATTCATTTATTGTGCTGTTTTTAAGGGTTTTGGGTTATGTTTTCGATAAAAAAGGTCTTTTTTACGAATATGTTCACAACATCTCGCTATTTGCAAAAATTTATGGTGTTTTGTTGTTCCCCCTTATTGCCGGAATAATTTATGCAAGCCCGGTAATAATACCGGTATTGATTTATACCGCTTTGTTTTTTGCCGGGCTATTATACGCAGCAAAACTGGTAAGGGGCTTTAAACTGCTGCAGAATAATGAGTTTTCTGTTTTTTATGTGATTTTGTATCTTTGCATGGTTGAAATTATACCGGTGATTGTTATGTTCAGATTATTTCAGACATACATTCTGATGTGATTTTTTAGTTATATTTTTTCAATAAAAACAGCTGAGCCTTGAAAATCAAGAAGATTCTGGTGTCACAACCCAAGCCTGAGAATGACAAATCTCCTTATTACGAATTGGCGGAAAAAAATAATTTGAAAGTGGATTTCAAGCCTTTCATTAGGGTTGAGGGTGTTGAAGCCAAGGAATTCAGAAAGAAAAGAATTGACATAACCGAGCATACTGCTGTAATATTTACCAGCCGGACTGCAATAGATCATTTTTTCAGGTTGTGTGAAGAGCTGAGAATTTCTGTGCCCGATTCAATGAAATATTTTTGTGTTTCCGAATCGGTTGCCCTTTACTTGCAGAAATATATAGTTTACCGTAAAAGAAAAATATTTTTCGGTAATAATAATTTCAAGAATCTTGTTGAACAGTATATCTTAAAGCATTCTGGAGAAAATTTTCTTTTGCCTTTGTCTGATATTCACAAAGCTGAAATTCCCAGAACTTTGGACAAAAACAAGATAAAATACACAAAGGCGATAATGTACAGAACAGTTAGCTGTGATTTGTCTGACCTCTCAGATGTGAACTATGATATACTGGTTTTTTACAGTCCTTCGGGCATTAAATCACTTTTTCATAATTTTCCTGATTTTAAACAAAACAACACAAAAATCGCCTGTTTTGGCCCTTCCACCGCCAGAGCGGTTAAAAAAGCCGGGTTAAGGCTCGATATTCATGCTCCGACCACCGAGACCCCTTCCATGACCATGGCACTTGAAAAGTATATCAGTGAATTCAACAAAAACCAGGGCAAAAAATAAATTATTTTCCTGGCTAATTTTTTTGTAACAGTGATAGCCTTCATTGCTTTAAGTCTGAATAACCTGCTGTGAGGGATAACAGATTGAACATACACAAAAAACAGCTATAATATGCCCGTGGATTATCTTTTAAAGGCCTGATTAAAGAAGGTTAAAATTTCATGTATACATTTAAAAAAAAAGAGCGGCTTTGCAGCAGAAAAGTAATAGAAAAATTGTTTTCAACAGGCAATTCGTTTTTTTGTTATCCGTTCCGGGTAATTTGGTTGGAGACCGAAACAGATTCACCCTATCCTGCGCAAATGGCCGTTAGCGTATCGAGAAAGAAAATCCGTAAAGCAGTAAAAAGAAATCTTGTCAAAAGACGGGTCAGGGAATCCTACCGTTTACAAAAAGGTTTATTGTATAAAACCTTAAAACAAAACAATAAAAAAATGGTGTTGACCTTCATATATACACAATCCAGGGTGCACCAGTACAGGGTAATAGAAAAAGGTGTAAAAGAGGCGGTTATAAGGCTTGCGCGGGAAATTGCCGAAAAACACCAGTGAAATGAAGCAATTGATCAAAATATTTTTCACTTACTTTTTTATAGGACTGATTAGATTATATCAGTATTTAATATCTCCGCTTATACCGGCATCGTGCAGGTTTTATCCAACATGCTCGGCATATGGACTCGGGGCAATAAAAAAACACGGACCGTTAAAAGGGGGATGGCTGACATTAAAAAGAATAAGTCGTTGCCATCCCTGGGGATCACACGGGCACGACCCCGTTCCATGAACAGGTATGCGTGAACTTCATACAGCTATGTGAATAAATACGGTTTACTGTAAACTTGAAAAAGTAAAATAAAAACAAGGAAAAGTGATGTATTTTGTTTATATTTAAGTCGTTACACAAATAACACAAACAAAAAAACACCACTTTTCAGATGAAAAATACAAAGAAAAA
>PWHJ01000206.1 GCA_003554865.1 Bacteroidota bacterium
AAGATAGTATTAATCATCCTGGGGCTGGTTGTGGTAATTGCATCATCCCTGTTCATCTATTACGGTGGTTTGAAAAAGGTCGACTTCTACATAGCTAAACAGGGTGGGGAAACCCTTGTATATGTGGAGCAGACCGGCGATTACAGCAAAAGTGCAGGCCCGATTGACAAAATGTATTACTCGTTGCTTAATGAGGAGGGGATTGAAACATTCAGGGGATTCGGGATATACTATGACAATCCTCAAAAGGTTGAGAAAAGCAGGCTCAGGTCGGAGGTTGGCAATATTCTTGAAGATCCTGACCCGGCGATACTTAAAAAGCTGGAGGGCAAATACAACATAAAAACTCTCCCTGAGAAGGAGTATATTGTTACAGAGTTTCCTTACCGCGGGAAACTATCGGTAATGATGGGCATAATGAAAGTTTACCCCGCCATGAACAGATTTTTAAAGAAGAACGGATTTGATGAAGATGGATGGGTGATGGAGATTTACGATATACCGGGCAAAAAAATTGTCTACAGAAAAGAGATTGTGAAAAGGTAACCGGCAGATGGCAAAAGACACCATATACAAAAGCCCTGAGGGTGAGGAAGTCCTGACGAATATTTATGACAGGCAGCTGGAATCATTGAATATCGAATATGATTCCGGTATGATCAAGACAAGGTTTGGACATACACATGTGATATCTACCGGCAACAAGAAGGGGAGGCCGGTTGTTATATTTCACGGGGGCAACTCCACGAATCCTTACAATCTGAAGGCTTTCCTGCATTTGCAGAAAAAATTCAGGATCTATGCTCCCGACACGATCGGTCATCCGGGCAGAAGTGCCCAGAGGGTGCTTTCTTCCCGCGACAACAGTTATGGTGAGTGGGCAGCTGATGTTATCGGGGGTATCGGACTTAAGCAGGTTGGCTGCATAGGTGTCTCCTATGGAGGGGGCATACTTGCAAGACTGGCTGCGGTCAGGCCTGAGTACATAGAAAAGGCTGCATTTATCGTGCCATCTGGTATTGCCAATAACTCACTGCTGAGCATAATTGTGAAGCTTGGTTTACCTATGATCAGATATCGTATGTTCCCCTGTAAGGGAAACCTCGTTAAAGCTGTCAGGCCAATGCTTCAAACCGGAGATATTGATGAAGATACCCTGGAGATGGTTGAAGCGGTATTTAAACATGTTGATGTAAAAGCCGAAATGCCGCGCAATGCTTTAAGGTATGAGCTTTCCCAATTTAACGCCCCGGTTATGGTAATAGCTGCCGGCAGGGACGTGTTATTTCCCGGGAGAAAAGTTCTTAAAAGCGCTGAAGAAATATTTGTAAATCTTGAGAAACCGGTACTTCTCGATGAGAGCTCCCATATGTACTATAATTGTAAATCTGACAGGAACAAGGTTAACCGGTTTCTGGAGGAGTTTTTTAATTGATATGTTATGAAAAGAAATGATAAATCGACTATAAGAGCTGTAGCCGGAGTTATGGCCAGGTTGAATTTGAACTGTTTGCTTTGCTGGTTACAGGTATACTTATGGTCACTCTGGTTCCTTTGGTAATTTTATGGACACATTGGTCACAAAAATACGCCTACAAGAGTGATCTGACAGAACTAAAGACTTTGATAAATGAGTTGAATGAAGATACACCGGCCAATGACCCTGATTGAAAATTTTGAATATTATTGGATTTATCAGGTATTATTTAAAATTTGTTTAGTATAAAAATGGAAAAAACTAATTAAGGTTTCCGGAATTTTTAACAATTCCCAAAATTATCCTTCCAGTTAACTGTAAACTGCCTAATTAATCATTACATGAACATGCAAACAACAGGGAAAATTTTTGACTCCGGCACATTGTTTCAACCCCTGGAGCAAAATAAGCGAATTGTAATACTTGATGTTTTAAGGGGGTTTGCCTTGTTAGGCATACTGATGGTGAATATGCAGTTTTTTAACGTTCCCTTTACAGTTACCATGGGAGAGGGCAGATTGTGGACTGACCCTTTAAATTCAGGCGCCAACTGGTTTATTGATTTTTTCTTCCATGGCAAGTTCTATGTCCTGTTCTCTTTACTTTTCGGGATGGGATTCTTTCTTTTTCTGCGGAAGACCGATGAAGCCGGAGGGGCTATTGTGGCAATTTTCCGCCGGAGGCTCCTGGTTTTATTGATGTTCGGAGTATTGCACGTGCTGCTGCTCTGGTACGGGGACATCCTTGTGGTTTATGCATTATTCGGCTTTGTTCTGGTATGGTTCAGGCGGAAGTCCGATCGCAGTGTCCTGTTATGGGCAGGGGTATTCATGTTACTGCCGGTATTTTTTACTGCATTTATGGTCGGGTTAATCAATTTGGCACTTTCAGTTCCTGAGGCCGCAGCCGAGATGCAGGCTGTATTTGCCGGACAGGAAGCCCAAATGAACCAGTTGACCCGGCAGGCATTACTTACTTATGCGCAGGGTAGTTTCCCGGAAATCCTTTCCATGCGCCTGACTGAGTATTCCTTTATATTAGGAGGTATATTTTTCCATTTCCCTTTTGTGATGGGCATGTTCCTTGTCGGCATGTTTTTTGGCAGGAAGGGATATCTTTCAGATATTGGAAAAAATACCGGATTTTTCAAAAAACTCCTCTTTATCAGTCTACCGATAGCTCTTATAGCCAATTATTTTCTTGCTCAAAATATTCCCAGGGCAGATCAGACTATGCCCGATCTGGAATTGTTAATAGTTAACGCCGGATTTGCCATTGGCGGTCCATCGATGACTTTCGTTTATATATCGCTAATTGTATTATGCATTCACAGGGGGTGGTTCTCATGGCTTTCGGAAAGGATTGCCTTAACAGGCCGCATGGCTCTTACCAATTACCTTACACAGTCAATAATTGCAACTACTGTTTTTTTTAGTTACGGGTTAGGGTTGTATGGGCAGGTGAATGTCTGGCAGGGTATTATCCTGACAGTTTGTATTTATGTTATACAGATCATCTGGAGCCAGTACTGGTTGAAATATTACAGGTTCGGTCCATTTGAATGGGCCTGGCGCTCTCTTACATACTGGAAAATGCAGCCCATGAGGAAATAAGTTGTCCACCAATTCACAGGAACTGCTGCCTGTTGAACAGGATGTAGCCAAAGTTTATCATGAACACCCAGGTGTCGGCTTTCCGGCCAAGGTATGATGCACTGATGCTCACGGGGCCGGGGGAGAGGTGGCGGACAAGGGCAAAATTTGCAATATATGACGGACTGAAGCTGACATTTTCAAAATGTGTGTTGTTATCCACTCCCGGCTCAATAATGTCACTGGCGGCAACAGCATCCGTTCTGCTCAGTTGCCATCTTCTTTACCTCTTCTCTTTCAAAATGTTCATCGCTGTCTACTGCGCCGTCAACGAGCGTTATTACACGGCGGGCCCTTTCGATAACCCTCTGGTCGTGCGTTGAGAAGATAAGGGTGATATTTTCTTCCCTGTTCAGCCTGGCCATTATATCCAGCAGGTTGAAAGCTGACTCGGTATCTAGGTTCGCGGTGGGCTCATCTGCCAGCACAAAGTCCGGTTTAGAAGCCAGAGCCCTTGCCACTGCAACACGCTGCTGCTGTCCGCCACTCAGTTTGCCCGGCCTTACATCAAGCTTGTCGCCTAGTCCCACCTGTTCAAGCATCTCTTTCGCACGCTCTTCCATTTCGGCTTTGGGCCTGTTTTGAAGCAGCATTATGAATGATACGTTTTCCACTGCCGTGAGCACCGGTATCAGGTTGTAGGCCTGGAAAACAAAACCGATGTGTCTGAGGCGGAAATCGAACAGCTTGCTCTCTTTCATCGTTGCGATATCCACTTCGTCTATCACCACATGCCCGCCTGTTGGTTTGTCGAGACCGCCGATAACATTCAGTAAGGTGGTCTTGCCGCTTCCCGAGGGCCCGACTATGGCTGTGAACTCACCCTGCTTGAACTCAAGGTTTACATTTTTAAGGGCATGTACCGGAACCGCGGTTTCTGTATATACTTTGGAAAGATTGGTTGTTTTGATTACGGTCTTCATCTCTTTAAATTTTATGATTGTTATAATTTATTCTCTTTAGTTTTAGTTCCCGGCTTTACGGGTTCTGAGATACAATTTCCGGGTTTTTTCCTTACTGGTCAGCTTCAGTTAGGCCGGCAATCGGTTTCCGTTTTCTACTCCTGTCTGACAGCTACGGCCGGCTGTAGCCGGATCGCTTTCCAGGCCGGGTAAATAGAAGCCAGCACTGCAAAGATCACCAGCACTACGGCTATCTCAAAATAGAATGCAGTCTCTATTCTCGGGTAAAGAACCGATGCATAGCCAAAATCCTCTAACCCTTCTGCACCCGGTATCGGAACTCCCGTATTGCCAAGGATTGTTATCATGCCCCATGACATAAACAGACCTGTAGTTCCCCCGATAAGGGCGATAATGGTTGTCTCGGCAACAATCATAGAGAATACTTTCCTTTTTTTCATGCCTACTGCCAGTAGTACTCCAAGCTCCCTTACCCTTTCGAGTATCGACATAAGAATTGTGTTCAGCAAACCGAAAGAGACGGCCATTATAATGATTATCAATATCCAGATCAGGGCTTCTCCCAGAAATTCGAGCGAATAAAAAAGTGCTGGTTCCAGATCCGCCCAATGCCTTACCTCAGTGTCAGTGAAAAGGCCGCTTATTATAGAGGCAACATCCCTGTAGTCATCAGGATTTTCTATAACCACGGCTATCTCAGTTATCACATCGTTTTCTCCGATAATCCTGTTCAGATCTGAGGTATTGACAAAGACTGTCCTCTCCTCAAAGTTTTTGGAGGTGAGCTTATATATCCCCTCAACCCGGAATGACGAACTCACCATTTCGCCCTCAATATCCTGGAAGGTTAGTACAAGGCGGGAACCTGCAGAGGAGTTAAGTTTGGTTGCAAGTGCCTGTCCTATAACTATTGACGGCAGCCTGCCATTCTCAGAAAAGTATGTCCCTTCTGTAATGAGTCTATCCAGTCCGGTCGTCCTTGCTTCAATTTCAGGGTCAATTCCTTTTATCCTTACACCCGAGTTCATGTTGGCAGAGGCTATCATACCGTCAATAACCGTACGGGGCGATGCAACTGTGATATCATCTCTTTTTGAAAGCTCAGATGCAATTTCAAGTCCCCCTCCAATATAGTGCTGAGCTTCAGGATTTGCGATAAAATCGGGATGATGTAACTGTATATGGGAAACCTGGTTGTCAATGGTATCTTCGAATTGCTGTTGCTCCAGGGCCAGTCGCATTGCCGCTGAAAATACCCCACCCAAAAGTCCGAGAACCAAAGCCATGATAATGGTGGCGGACCGGGACCTGTTCCTCCAGATATTCCTCCATGATATTTTTATAAGTGTCTTCATGGTATATGTATTATTTTTTTTATTTATCTATTTTCTTGCAGCACTGATCATTTCCAGCCTGAAAACCTTCTTTACCGGATAGAGGCTTACAACAAGGGCAATTATGAATATCGTGATACCCTGGTATATAAATATATTCGGTGCCACCGAAAAGGGCAGTACGGGCTCAAAGCCCATATCCAGCATAACCTCGGCAAGTTCATCTCCCAGCCGTATAGGATTCCTGTTCAGCCACGACATTATGGGATAGCCTACTGCCACACCGCATAATACCCCCATCAGGCTCATGAATACTGTTTCCAGGAGACATATTGCAGACAGCTGCGTACGTTTCAGTCCGATTGACAGTAATATCCCGAACTCCCTTAGCCGCTCATACATCATGGTTATAATGGTTCCGAATATGCCAAAGCCGGCCACAATGTACAGGACCCATGCAAATACCTTAACCTGGGCATCGCGGGCCTCGAGTGCTGCAACAGCGTCGGGAAGAAGCTCTTCCCAGGTTTTAACAGCATACCATTCATCATCCAGTTTTGCTCTTAGATTCTCAGCCAGGTCATCCACAAACCTTTCATCTTCAACCATAAGGACAAGGCTGTTAAGCCTTTCGGGTGCAGCAAAGAAGAACTGTGCCTCCTTAAGGGGAAGATATACCATAGTATTATTCTGCTCGGGCATATTGAATTCTACAATCCCACCGACCCTGTATATCCCGGCAGCAGTCATACCCTGAAAGCCCTGGCCCATAAGCACCATAGAATCTCCTACCGACAGCTCAAGAAGATCGGCCACACCTCTTGCAATAACTGCAAACTGATCTTCACCGGTGAACATTTCACCCTCAACCAGTTTCGAAGAGAGGTCGTTCATCCTGTCCTCCTTTTCAGGTACGATACCCATAACATATACTCCCCGGGTGCCAATTTCCTTTGCGCCAAGACAGAACCCCTGAATTCTGGGAACTGTATAGCTGATAACTCCGGAATACTCTTCAAGGGCCCTCTTTATCTCTTCGCCGTATTCGAGGGTATGGTCAATCGAGGGTTCGTCATGGTAGAGTGCATCCTGCACCTGCAGATGACCGGTCGAATTGGTGACAATCGTTTCTGTCATCACCTCCCTTGTCCCTTCGATAAGAGACATCAGTGAAATTGCCAGAACCACGGCAAACAGCACAGAGCTTACAGTAATAAAAGTCCGCCGTTTCTTTCGCCAAAGGTTTCTCCAGGCCAGCATTATTAATAGTTTCATATAGGGTGATTTATTGGTTAGAATTTTATTTATATCCCGATTTTATCTGATTGAAGTCAGGTTCTGTATTGAGAAAAAGCCTTCTGATACATCAATGTTAAAATCAGCTTCATGGTAAGTCAGCACAGTCCTGTGCCCGCGCTTGTCCTCCGGTATCATCTCCATTACAGATGGCATAGGCCTGCCACCAATGGTTTTTATATCCCTGAAGTGAATTGTGCTTACCAGGGCTCCCCCCTCATCGTAGTTTTCAACCTTCACCGGCAGGTAATACTTCTTGCTTACCCAGTAAATGACCTTTTCATATAACACCGGCGTTTCGGGGTGGGGCACCATCTCTATTTTGTAACACTCCATTTTATCAATGACCTCGCTTTCTGCCAGTTCGTGATTATAGTCATCAATAACCGAAGCACCCCTTACAAGGTCATCGTTGGAGAAGTCTGATCCCATCCACGACTGCGACATCATCGAGGGTGGCATTCTGACCGTCCTGTCGATATTGGGAACATAGTTCCAGATCTCATTTTTACGCTTGAGGAAAGCCGTTCCCTGATCCCTTGCAGGTGCGGTTACATAAATAAGGGCAAAGTCATCTCCCAGGCTCCAGGACCTCATAGATATTTCCCTTGTATAGCGGGGCCTCACTGTCTCCATCGTCATTTCGGCGTAGGAGGCGTCACCCCTCATGTTGTATTCCATCAGGCGAAGTATTTCCTTTGCATCCTTTCCGTTTGCAGCCAATGATGCAACTGCCAGAAAAATTGCTATTAGAATGGTTCCTTTGGTTTTCATATGATTTGGTTTTAATAGTTTAAAAACTTATACATATAAGTTGATTGAAATGGTGTTTTTTACTTTTTTTTAAAGCAAAAGTACCGCAAGAGCAATTCTTCGGCAATTAAATCTCGTTGAATGACAGGAAGTTTTTGTTGAATGACTGAGTGGAAGTTATGGATACTAACAGGTTACACTTTCGCACAAATTAGTTAACTGGGATACACTTGTCCCTGGAATACTTGTGATGGAACACAAGTTTAATGTATTTTTCCTCTACTTCCGTGTGATATTCCTGACGATTGAATTGAACTTTTCAACCTCTTCCATAACAGGGCTGTGAGCAGAGTTCTCAAAGGTGAAGAATTCTTTTTCAGGTGCTTTTAGCTGGTCATAAAATTCTTTGGCAATACAATACGGGGTTGTAAAATCATACTTTCCGTGAAAAATATAGACAGGTACCTGCATACTTTCTATTTCGCTGAAAAGATTTGTATGGATCACCTCATTCCACATATGCTCGAGTGAAAACATGCCCCCATTCATGAAATTGAGTTTGTCGCCAATTGTATATTCCCTGGCTTTAAACACTAATTTAACCAGTGGCCACATTCCCCTGATATCCCGGGTGGTTCCGCCGCCGAATTTATTCACATATATTCTTTGTTTCGTCATATAATCAATCCACTCCTTGCCGCTGGCATTCAAGTCAGGAAGATTTAATCCGGCCAGTGCTTCAGCAGCTTTCTTATCATTACGCTCACGGGCCTCTTTTTTTGCCCATTCAAATGAGATTTGCTCTCCCCTGAACTGATCTGCTACCTGTCCGATCCCAAAATAGGCCTGATAAAGCTCAGGATGTTGGTATGCGGTCAATATTCCCAATAATGAACCCCATGAATGGCCCATAATATATATCCTGTCCTGGTTAAATCTTTCTGAGAGGTATTCACTCAGTTTGCGGGTGTCTGAAATAAACTGCTCCATATTCATGCTTTCAACCGGAATATCTTTTGACCAGGATTTGCCCGCCCCTCGCTGTTCCCAGTAAACCATTACAAAGTCCTTTTCTATATTGGTATTGAAATGTTTCATGAAGGCAACTTGCGGACTTCCGGGTCCGCCATGCAGGAAAAGCATTACAGGTTTGGTGGAGTCTGCGCCCCTTATTATGACATACTGATCAAGTCCCCCCAGGTTGATCTTTTCAATAGCAGAAATACTGCCCTCCAGCGGGTTTCCGTCGGGGCAGGTGAGGGGTTCGGCTTTTCCGGGACTGATAATCCATAGCGCAATGAAAAGTCCCAGAACTAATGTTAATATCCCTAATATGATGTATAGGCTTACTTTGAT
This sequence comes from Bacteroidota bacterium, assembly GCA_003554865.1. GTDB lineage: Bacteria > Bacteroidota > Bacteroidia > Bacteroidales > PUMT01 > PUMT01. Next base: position 8,792 of record PWHJ01000206.1, read on the forward strand.
TATTCTTTTTCCCATTGTTGGAAATTTTAATTTAGTTAACCCCTTTCCGGGGAATAGTTATAGGCGTTTTCAGTTTTTTTGGAATTTTGTAAAACCCCGAGTATGTGGTCTCTTAATGCAACAGTATTCAATGAGCCAGGTAACATGTCAGTTGTCAATGGTTTTGACAGGGCATCCTTCATAGCTTTTTTTCTGAATGATCCCCCATGTTTGTTCATCATGTTTTGTCTGCCAAAGTCTGATGGGGGTTTATCATTTAAATCTCTGGGTGAATTCCTGACATTAAAACCAGGGCTGAGCTGACCTTATGCTATTCCTGCCCTTCCAGCCACTTCTTGAATGGCGTTACCTTGTCTATGCTAACAAGTGCGTCATTATCGGTTTTAGGTTCAAGGTCCAGTTTAAGCCTGCTTGTTGAAAGTATATGAACCTCTTTTATCGAATCGAGTGATACGAGCATCTGCCTGTTTATTCTGAAAAACCTGCCGGGGTCAACCTCCTTTGACAGTGCATCCAGGCTCTGGTCGAGACAGTAGTGCTTGTTATCCCTCAGGCAGGCTGTTGTGAAACCTCCTTCACTTCTAAAGTAGCTGATATCAGATACGGTGAATGTCTTTATCTTCTGACCTACCCTGACCGAGAACCTTTCGCGGTATCCTTCATCCTTCTTTACTATAAGTTCATAAAGCTTGTGGATATCTGCCGATTTATCGCCGCCTGATGTCATTTCGCGGTATTTTTTCAGGGCCGAATTAAGCTCTTCCTGCACTATGGGTTTCAGAAGATAGTCAATACTCCTAAGCTTGAAGGCCTTTATTGCATATTCATCAAAGGCGGTTGTGAAGATAATGGAGCTTGATATATCCACTTTTTCGAATATGGCGAAGCTGAGGTCGTCTTCCAGGTGTATGTCAAGAAAGATCAGGTCGGGATGAGTATTCTCCCTGAACCACTCAACCGAGTCCTCTACCGACTCAAGCTGGGCGATTATCTCAATATCCTTGTCGTATGAAAGGATCATCTTCTTCAGACGCTCAGAAGCAAGCGTTTCATCTTCAATTATTACTACTCTCATCACATTGTTTTTATATTAATATTCGTGCGTTTGTATTTTATCATTCCAGGGCAACTTGAGGCCCCCATGCTATAATTATTTTCCTTCATCGGTATTTTAATTGCTGCATGAGCTTAACTTTACGTATGGCTCTTTTCATCTTTGATATAATCATGATCCAGTAAAGGTATCTTTGCGATAAACTGTTTGCCGGTTATTTCGAATACCGGCTGCACATCAGAGAGCAGTGAGTATCTTTTACTTATGTTTACCAGTCCCACCCCTGTTGATGCCATTTGTGTCTTCCGGTTCTGCAGGTTGTTTATAACTGTAAGATAGCCGGATCCATCAGTCGACAACTCAATATTCAGGGGATTTTTGCTTGAAAAGGTGTTGTGCTTTATAGCATTTTCAATAAGCAGCTGCAGGGCCATCGGAACCACCTGCTTATCAGTTTCGGCGTCTGCAACATCGGTTTTCACCTTCACTTTTCCGGCAAACCTGATATTAAGCATAAACAGGTATGAATTAATAAAGTCAAGTTCAGTACCAAGTGTCACCAGGTCCTTTTCTTTATTCTCCAGCACATAGCGATAGACTTTTGCCAGCTTTTCAGTGAACATCTCAGCCAGGTCAGGGTCCACCTTGATCAGCGATGTAAGGACGTTTAGGCTGTTAAAGAGAAAATGAGGATTGACCTGTTGTTTAAGTACCTGGAACTGCGACTGAAGATTCTCTTTCTGGAGCTTGAGTAACTGGGTGTTTGCTTTGGTAAGCTTTGCCGTTCTTTCCTCAACTGTTTTTTCCAGTTGACGGTTAAGTTTCTCCATTTCCTGCTTGGCCTCCAAAAGAGCCTGTTCTGCATTTTTTTTATCCGTTATTTCCGTTGTAATGCCATCAAGGTAGATTGTGTCGTTGACCTCGTCGAACACCGGCCGGCCGTTTTCCTGCACCCAGGTAATGGTTCCGTTCTTATGGACTATCCTGAACTCCAGAGAGTATGGTGTATTGTTATTAACACTTTTGCGTATATGTTCGCGGACCGTTTTAATGTCTTTATAATAAATGATATCGGTAAACCGTACATTCTTGTTGTCAATAAAATCCTGCGCGCTGTAGCCGGTTATGTCAAAAATCTTATCACCGTAGTATATTGTTGTAAAATGTTCATCATACAAACATCTTGAAACCGCCCCGTTCAGGTTTGATGTGAGGGTTTTGACAAGACTCTGGGTTTCCCGCAGCTTATCCTCTGCTCTTTTTTTATCACTTATATCTGTTATAATGCCGTCAATGAACAACATTTTACCCTCATTATCGTAAACACCCCGTCCGGCTTCATACACCCAGACAATTTCACCGCTTTTTTTCACCAGCCTGTAATTGAGGTCAAATTTTTTCTTTCCGGCTAATGCTTCAGATATCTTTGCCCTTAAAATTTCAAGATCACCTGTATGGACGATAGAAGAGAACGACCTTCCTTTTCCGGTGAAATCTTCAGATCTGTAACCAGTAATATCTTCCACCTGGTCGGTAATGAAAAGCATTGTCCACTTCTCATCGGGAAGACATCTGTAGGTGAACCCTATAAGGTTGGATATTATACTTTTGATTTGTTCCTTGTTTGCCTTCAGCTGTGCGGCAATTACATCCCTGGCCTTTATCTCTTCTTCCAGCTTTGCATTAAGTGCTTTTTCCTTTTCTATGAGACTGGAAGCAAATTTGTTCTTTTCCTGCTCCAGTTTTATTTCAGCATCAAGCCTGTTTTTATGGGCAGCTTCCGCAAACTGTTTTTCAATGAACCGGGTAATTGAGTTTTGCATGTATATGCAGAGCAAACCTATAAATATTATATATACCGATTTGAAAATGTGTGAGATAGGCGAAAGTGATATGTTTTCCGAAAGCAGTCCGGGGGTTTGGCTGTACTGCAAAAAATATATAAGGTTAAAACCTATGGCAGATATTATGATCAGATATAGGAGAAGCATCCTGTCGAGGCGGAATGTATATATCATGAATACAATGGGGATCAGGAGTATAGTTGCTGTGGCCGTTGCGGCAGCCGGATCGAAAAATACTGTCAATCCGTATATGTGATAGCTGATTACTGCAATATCTACGGTACCTCCGATATAGCCGAGGTAGGTAGGATTGTATTTTTTTTCTGCCGCATACCAGAAAATAAGATTTGTTAAAAAGTACACAGCAATCAGCGTAAACCCGTGCCTGGAAACCTCAGTGTAACCCAGTAAAAGCTGTATTGTGAGAAGGGTGCCAGCCAGCAAGATGAAAAACCATCTGTAGGTAACCGACAAACGGGTACCCTTAAGCCGCTCCTCCTCCAGCAGCTCTTCAGACAACTTCTGTTCCGGAAGAGGGCTTAATGTAGATATTATGTAATTTCCTGTCATACAACAAATGTCTCAAAAAAGAAATTTATTTTCAATTATTTTCTCCTGAATGGTCATTTTGGGAATTTGAATTAGTTTTTCCTTGCTCATCCTCAAGCATCCCCAGTTCTCTCCACACGCAATCATAGCCGGTACCGCTGCTGGTGCCTACCAGCCAGTGTATACAATAATCAAATATATAGTCACCCCTTTTCCAGGAAGTGCATACACCACCCGGCCTGGTATGTGCCTCAAATATTTCGGTATCATAACCATTGCGAACCAGATAGGAGCCTGCCGACAGTCCGGCAATCCCACCGCCGATTATCAATACTTTTCTTTTTTTCATACTATGTTATTATTTTGTCCACCAAAGGATGATGCGGGATTCAGGTGTCATTGATTTATACTTTCCAGGAAGTTCTTCAAAGCCTCATTGAACCGGTCTGGATTATCCTGGTTGGCGATGTGATTAGCACCCTTAATCTCCACAAGAACGCTACCTGGTGTTTTTTCATGCCATTTAACTGAGTTTTTGCGGATAAAAGATAATTCTTTTTCTCCAAAGGAGATCATAAGATGGCGGTATTCCGGTTCAGGAATTCCTTCAATAATTTCATGCAGCATATCTTTTGTTATGGCAGCTATCAGCTTCCTCCCTGTATTTTTTGTTGCTTCAATAAGATATTCCTGTGTTTCTACAGAGTCAGCCTTATGCCTGCCAAAGGCATTGTAGAATGTTTTTTTTGGCATGATGTGTATCATACCCATTGTAATCGGGATAAAAGCCTTCGCCCAGCTACCTGTATAGCTCTTAAACTCAGTGCCACCAATATGTGCTGTGGCAATAACCCTTTCAGGGCTTTTAAGCAGGAATCTTTGACTGATGAAACTGCCAAGTGACTGTCCGACAAGCACTGCTTTATCTATACCTTCCTTATCCATCAGACCCTCAAGACACTCGGCCGTAAGAATTGAGTACCGTTTGTCATAATTCTCAATGGATGAACTGCCATGCCCCGGCAGGTCAATCAGGAGAATCCTATATTGATCATGGAGGCTCTCTTTTTGTTTCTCAAACGTCCTGTGATCCATTCCAACGCCATGAAGAAATATAACAACAGGTGCGTCTTCAGGTCCCGATAAATCATAATATACATTTCCATATTTACTTTTATAAAATTTTTCCATAATTGATTATTGGCTTTGGGCTTCATATTATTGAAAGAATTATTTATAGTATTGGTGTTTGAAAATTATTCACTAAGGTCAGATTTTTAAAACCACCGGAGAAACAATTATCAATGAATGGATGTTTTTAACTGGTAAATGGCGCAGATTTCACCTTAAACGGAATTAAAAGATAATCTTCAATTTACTCTATGGAGAAAAGCTTCTTCCGGAAAGCATTCTCAACCTAACTTTATAAGGTCAGCCTGATAGCAGTTGTGCTCTATTGGGAAAAAATATACCTTGCAGTTCTCTCCCCAGCAGTCTTTATATTCAGGATGGGTAAGTGTTGGAAAGTTTATCCTTTTATAGTCAATAAAATTCATGTAATTTTATACTGGAAAAGACCGATTTTAACTTACAAGGTGGACCGTTTCACTTTGCATATGATAATATGTTCATTTTGCCTGTGTGTAACTCTAGCGTGACAGGATACAGGTGAAGAGGGATAACGACTTCGAGGATATAAAAAAAGTGATTTCTAAAATGGGTTAAAGCTTTACGTTTATTTTGATTTGAATGATTGGGTTACTTATTATAGGAGTTTTTCAGGCTGTATTGTTAGTGCTTCTCCTGCTCACCAAACGAAATAAGAGTGTTTCCGACTACATTCTTGCATGCTATCTAGTGCTTTCAGGACTGCTGATATTCTTAACATACCTTGAGATATGGAACAGGAATAACGATCTTCAGCATCTCTGGCTGATCAACCTGCGAACCCCCTTTATTCTTCTGATCGGACCGGTTTTATGGCTGTATGTCAAATCGGTTACCGAACAGCATTTCAGGTTTAAGCTCAAATACCTGCTTACGTTGATTCCTTTTCTTGTTGTTTTGACAATGTTTACGGCACGAAATTATTTCCAGCCTGAAATGGCCATCACCGCTGCCCGGAACTCAGAGGCCTCAACTAATCGTTTCAGCTTCTTTTTTATAACAGGGTTAATTGCCATATCAAATGTGGGGTACACTTCCTGGGGACTTGTGCTTATCAGCCGTTACAAAAAGGTACTGAAAGCCTTCTTTTCTTCAACAGAAAAAATCAACCTTGACTGGCTTCAGTTTATACACATATCTGCGCTGATTGCCTATACAGGCATCAGTGGAATGTATATAGTTAACGGGTTCTTTCAGATTATGAGTTATCAAGTGCTTCAGCAGGCGGGATATAGCATTGCAGCTTTGCTTGTGCTGGTGATAGGATTTTTTGGACTCAGAAAGGGAAGCATTTTTACCTCATCGAATATAGATTTTGATATCGAAAAAGCCATCGAAACTGAAGAAACGGCCCCTAATCTCACCAGCGAAGAAGAGGTCTTTGTACACAGGCTTTTGGAGTTCATGAAAGCAGAAAAACCTCATCTGAATCCCGCTATCAACCTGGAACTTCTGAGCAGGAAACTGAAAGTCAGCCCCGAGTATTTGTCAGCGATACTGAATTCCAGGTTGAATCAAAGCTTTTTCGATTTTATCAACCACTACAGGGTTGAGGAGTTTAAGCGACTTTCCAAAGATCCTGGTAAAAAAAATCTTACCCTTATCAGCCTTGCCTATGATAGCGGTTTCAATTCCAAGGCTACTTTTAACCGAGTATTTAAAAGAGAGATGAACTGCACACCCAGTGAGTATTACAGCAGGGTCTCAGGAAACTGAGACCTGTTATTCTGTAAGTTGAGACCTCAAAAAGATAACCTGATACCTTTATGAAATGAGTTAGCATTTTCTTTGCATCATAAATGATCACCAAAAATTTTGAAATGATGCAAAGAAAAATTATTACAACAGGAGTTTTCTCAGCTTTTCTGTTGATGGGCTGCGCAAGCCAGCAGGCAATCCAGGATGACAAAAAATGGTCTCCCATATACCGCATTCAGGCGGGAGCTAACAAGGGAGGAATAGTTGAGAATACGGATATGACCTTTGTCGATAATGCAGAGGTGGATGCCTTTTCCGGAGCTACCCTCTGCTTTTCCACAACACCCTTCAGGTTGAATAATGGTGCAAGGCTTGGCTTATTTGTGGATGGCTACCGTGGCACAAGGGGTTACGAGGACTTTTATAATCGTGCCGAATTTGAAATACCGGGCACTTCCTATAATTAAATATGGAATAATTTATCAATTTTAAAATACTGACAATCATGAAGAATTTATTATTGATGTTAATCTGCCTTGTTTTATCGGGTTTGCAGGCTAATGCCGGAACGGATCCGATAAAAGCAGAATATTACTATTTTACCTCCAAAGCACATCATACTGTTCAGTTTGATGAATTTCCCGGTAATAATGGAGAAGCACGGCAAAGCCTCTGGTCTGCAGAAAACAGCCTGACCTTCCACATGGCAAGGATTTATATGCTGAAGTTCTCCTATAATTATTCCGACAGGGTTGAACTGGGTATTGGGCCTGCTTTTCAGAACTGGAAAAACGAAGACGGGTCTTTTATCGGACGGGCAAATGCATACACATTGCTTCTGTCATGCAGGTACTATTTCTGGAATAAATTCCATGTGGAACCGGATTTTTGGCCAGCATGGAATCGCTTTGAATTTTTTATTGACAATAATACATACATAGGTCTTGAGCTCTGGGTGGAATAAAAGCCGGGCTATTACTTCGACACAGAGCGGCATTTTTTCCCTGAATATGCGGCCTGGTATAGGCATTCCTTTTGGATGCAAAACAATTGGCCGGGGGTGGAGGAATATGATTACTTTATTGAGCTTATTCGCAAAGAAACGTTTTTTGCCCCAGGTATTATTGGGGTTCATGTTTTAAATAATATGACATTCATGAAAACAGCAATTATTTACGCAAGCAGTCACGGAACTACTGAAAAAGTTGCCAGGCAAATACAGGACGGGCTGGGTGCTGACAGTGCCAGTCTCATCAATCTGAAAGAAACCAGAACAGTAGACCTTAGCCTGTTCGACACTCTGATAATAGGAGGATCTATTCATGCCGGACAAATGCAGGGCAGGGTAAGAACCTTCTGTAAAAAGAACATGGTTGAATTACTCCAGAAGCGTGTGGGGCTTTTCATGGTGGGGATGAACGAACCGGAATTTGAAACCGAGTTTAATAACGCTTTCCCCGAGTTGCTTCGCAATCATGCCATCACCTCAAAATGTGTAGGAGGTGAGTTTCTCTTCGAAAAGATGAATTTTATTGAAAAGCTTATTGTGAGAAAGGTTTCAGGCATTAATACGAGTATATCAAAGATTAATGAAGACAAAATTGCAGAACTGGTAAATGATGTCAAAGGCAAATAAAAATTTAATGAATAACGATCATGCAAAAAATTATAGTGCTTATTCATTTAATAATTCCGATGATGCTTATTTCGTGCCACTAGCCTAAAAAACTATATGAAAATGAGATAGGAATATAAGTTAAACTATATAAATATGAAAAGAAACACTTTATTAATATTGATATTATTGTTAATTATGAATGATTCGATTTCACAAAACACTACTGCTGACAGTAAATCCGGCAAAGTTATTTTTCCATTTTCGATAGAGATCGACCCGATGGAAAGATTACTTCTCGTAAATTTTGAGAAAGATCCGGACTCAATTTATGTAGGCTTTGAACCACAGGTGTTCAATGATGAGATCAATGGGGCAGGGCATCTTGTAATTGGATGGAGAACAGATAAAAAGATTGATGTTTACCATGAAAAATCGCTGGATCCGGATACTTCAAAGTATGACATAGCTGGCGCCGGATTGAACAGGATGATTGCAGTTGATATGGAGAAGGCATTTTTCCAGGTTAATGATTTTGGTGTGCAAGCCCATTACAAATTTGCAGATATGTCGGGAAGGGGAGTTGAAATTGTGATCAATGAGAACAATCCACGGAAAAGAAAACCATTCGGCTTGCTGGCTCCAATGGGTGATGCCGCAACCAACCCATCATCACTTCCGCTTGTGATGCTGCAGGATTTCTATTTCGTCAGAAAAAACCACACCGACATTAAAGTTAAAATCAACAACAGGTCGCATAAACCGGATGATCTTCCAATTCGGATGGACAGGGAAAAAATGACTTTTGCCCGGTACAGTCCCAAACCATTGATTGCAAAAATAAATCCGGCACACGATGGAGAGTTGCATCCTTTTGAACTGGAAACGGGTCAGAGGACCTTTGAAAAAGGTGATTATGTCTACGAAATTGACTGGAGCAACAACTCACCTTCAATAAGGTCATTCAGCGTTAAAAATAATATCCATTTGCTTACAATGAGTTTCAGCCCCTCTTTCCCATGTTTGAATTCATATCCTGCAAATACCAAAAAGAAGGGCCGCTTTATAATCTCCGGGCATGAGTCAGCCGGCACTATATCGGGTGAATATCACATTCAATCAGACCATGAATCAGTTACCATCAGGGTAGTACCGTCAAAAGGCTGGAAACCGGAAGCGACCAAATTCTCCACAAGGTTTTTATTTGCTGTTGCCAGGGTTTTCAGGAAATGGCCAGCCACTTACCAGTGGGATGCTGATTTGCATAAGGATCCGGAAGGTGCTTGGCACATGCAATCGAAGTGGATCCGTACAGGAAGAATTTTGAAAGACTAAATAAGCAGCTAATGATATTTTACTATTTAACAGGTCAGCAATGTTTTTAAGTGCTGCCAGGAAATCGCGGCCTGCGTGGCTTTATAAGGAGAGGCCGATACTGATAAAGGAGGGCTCCTTTTTGTTTTTCAAAGGTTCTGTGAGTCATCCCAGGCCAGGGATAAAACAGAACAACAGATGCGTCTTCACTTCCTGGCAGAGCATAATTCTATGTAATTGATGCGGAGGCATATAAATATAAAACAAATAAATAACCTACTCTAATACAAAAATCCAAACAGCCAGAGGGGGAGTCTGTTAAATACCCCATTTTCTATATCATCCAATACCAGCCAGCCATTTTTTAAATCTTTGATTTGCTGCGCTGATTTGGTTTTTCCGCCTATTTCAAAGGTATATTTATTATTCACCAGGAAATCTCCCCTCGATGGAAGTTTTAGTTCGTGTCTGACACCTACCTGCGACCCAAAGAATGTCTCCCGTATGGTTCCCGGTTCATCACACGAAATATTTAACCCATAAATATAGTTGGTATTGCCAGGATAAATTTTACCCGGTTTTTGTAATATCTTGTTTCCCTTAGCTTTCTGGCTGAGTGTATTAATTACCTCCGCTTTTTCAAGGAAGTTGAGGTATCTTAAGAGAGTGCGCTGATCCGAAATAAATAGTTCCCGTCTAAGATTTAACAGGTTGGGAACATAAGGTACAGTAGAAGAAATAACTGCAAGGAGCTTTTTCAATTTAAGCGAGGTTTCAAAGGTAATTTCAGAAACTGCCGGAATATCCGTTTCTATAATTACGTTCAAAATACTGTTCAACCTGTTATAATAGGATTCTGGGTCCTCATTGTAAAATGGGAAGTATCCGGTTTTCAGATATTCTTTAAAGTGCGGTATAATTTTTATCCTGCCCGTGATCTCATTGGAAATATCCTGGTGATTTGAAACTAAATCATTTATTGTGATGCTTTTATAGGATATTATTCCATTCAGCACCAAATATTCACGGAATGACAAACCGGGCAGGCGATAAGAGCTTTTCCGGCGACTAAGATCCCCATGCCCTTTATATATTTTTAGTACCGACGATCCTGAATATACTATGCTTAACCCTGGAAATCTGTCATAAGTGTTTTTTATCTCTGCAGACCAGTCGTAATCCTTTAATTTAGGAGGGTATTTGTGCACCTCATCTAAAAACAAGTATTGAACGCCATACTTAACTAATTCTTCGGCCAAACCAACAATAGAGTTTTTGTACATCAGTTTGTCGTCAAGTGAAATATAAATAGCCTGATTTGGTTTTCCTGAATTTAGTATTTTTGCCTTTTGAAGCATTAGCGTTGTCTTTCCTACGCCCCTGCTGCCAAGTATCTCAATTAATCTAGAATCCCAATTAATTTCACTGTGCAGGTACCGCTTGAAATCCAGATTAACTTTTTCTATAATAGAATTGCTGTAGTTAAAAATCTCTTCCATTCCATATAATATATGTTTGTGATTAATTACAAAAATAACTAATAAAATTTGTAATAAAAAACAAACAATAGATAATTTATTTTGTGATCCAATACAATAGGCTATTGATTATTGAATTTATCTAACCATCCCTTCCATAACAGAGCTGTTGACAGGGTTAATAATTCCAGCACGTTCTTATGAAGATTTGGCAGTTCTTTAAATGTTGGTATGAGTCTGAGTAATATCCATGATAATTTTATTTTCTATTTCTTGATTGTTTTAATCCATAATACATCTTATTGAAAAGTAGTATTCTTCGCTGCTGGTTGTGCTATGGATGACCATATTACCGTTTTTTCTGCTTAGTGACACAGACCAAACATGTTCATCGTCAGACCCGGTTTGAGTCCAGAATGTTGCACTTTCATACATTCCGAAGAATTCAAGATGTTCCGGCTTATATCCGCCTGAACCCACAGCCGAGAAGCCGCTCTCATTTGTGCCAAATTCATTGGGTGACAACCAGTATTCTGTACCGGACTTCTTTAGCTTACCCCCGGCTTCATTTTCCCCGCCCAGGTAATCCTTGATCATTTCGTATTCGTTTCTTGTAGGCAGTCTCCAGCCTGCCTGGCAAGCATCAGGAGCTGTTTCCCATTTGTAAAGCAGTCCGTAATCCTCTTCATATCCCGGGTCATTGTCGTAGTAAAATGCATCACCGGTCATATATCGCAGATTCTCAGCCATAATACTAATATTCCCGATTTGAATTGTTTTGTATTCCTTCCCGTCTCGAACATCGGTGAGAGTTTCAGAATTATGCTCATATTCACTTACCTCAATAAAATTTTCCAACTCCTTAATACTTTCACCTTTTTCATTTGTAACAGTCAGTTTAACTGCGAATTTGCCGGCTTCTTTGTAATTATCCCAACCAATATGGTTACACCGGACAAAACCATCTACCTCGCTGAGATTAACCTTTGCCCCGAACTCAACGTTAGCATTATCCTTGCCACGTACCATAGGGCGAACCCAGGGCTGGTAGAGATTAACTATCCGGCCCATCAGCCTTTCTGTCTCCTCACGACTGCGATTTACTAATTTCAAATCCCCCGGATACGTGATATACTGATCAAACTTCTCAGATCCCATACACTTGCGAATGTCAACAAACAAAGAGGAATCAAAGGGTAATTCACTTTGAAAGCTTTTTAAACCGCAAAATATTGCATGTACTCATTTTATCAACAATATAGGCTCTGTTTTATAGAAAATCAGCAGACCCCAATTATCAATACTTTTCTTTTTTTCATGTTATTTTGTCTGCATATAATAAAGTATTAATCTAAGCATTGTTTATCAGCTCACCCAACGCAGTTGCTGTTTCTGTAAGTTTCCCGCAATCAACAATCCCGATATTGTCTTTGGGGGTATGTGTAATATCCTGGTTATTGATATTTTCAATAAACCATTCTGAGGAAACTGCAATAGCCGGCCTGCCATACTGAAGAAAAATGCTGTGATCACCCTGCGGCCAGGGTATTCCTTCGCTGATTCCAGGATAATTCTCAACAACCCGGCAGGCAATTTCCCTAAGCTGATCAGGCAGGTCATAATATGAAAATGAGGTTTTACCCTCTTTATACCCTGCACCGTCAATATTTATATTGAAAAGGATGTTCTCAAATTTGCCCTGGTTTGCTGTAATCCATGCAATCTGGCCGGGAACCGAATAGTAATCTTCACCGTTGAAAGCTACGATCTCAATCATTTTCCCCCCCCAATAATCCTTCATAAGTTCGGCAAGGAGCAGCAGGACAACCACACCTGTTGCGTTGTCTGTTGCTCCGGGAGAGCCTTTTTTTGAATCAATATGCGCGGTTATTACTATCCTTTTGTCTCCCGGCTGCCCTTTTTTACCAATTACATTAAATCCCTTACCGGGTATTCTTTCCGAATTTGAATTAAGTATAACCTCCTTTCCGGCGAAAGATGATAGTTTGCTGCCCTCTTCTTCGGTCATATATACAGATGGAATGTTGAAGTCGCCATCCTCAATCAGGGGAAAAGGATATACACCTCCTGCCAGTGCAGCGTTTCTGCCTGTGGCACAAATTATTGCCAAGGCTCCTGAATTTTCAAGAAGAGAGATGATCTTTCGGTGACTTTCGGGGTTATAGAAAACGAAATTCTTTGGCATAAGCTGTTCGCTCGCGATCTCACCATGCAGCAGGATGATTCTGCCTCTGAAGTCGCCCTTTTCCAGTTCGCTTGCGGAAGATACTCTTTCCAGTAAAGCCTTAACCGAACACCCCTTTGACCATGGACTGACCAGAACATTAAACTCTATATTGTCTGCATAAAGGGATGCCCCTCCATCAATCCAGTCGATTGCCCCGAATTCCTGTGTTTCCGTTTCCCAGTTCAGCCCCTCCATTTGTTCTTTGAAGAAGCGGGTGGCGTCTCTGTTACCCTGGCTTCCGGTGGTTCTCTCCTTAATGTCCACACATAATGTCTTAAGCCATTGGCGGCATTTTTTATTTATATGACTGTTGTCCATTATGATAATCAGTTATTCGGTTAAGCTATTTGAAGTGTCTATAGCAATAATACATAATATTTATTGTTCATCATAAATATGCTTACCTAAGGTACAAAAATTTGTTGGCCAATAATTATGTAACTAACTAACTTGTGAGTTACATAATAATTACATATATTATTGGGAATCATTTATAATGGGGCGTTTTTCTGCGACGGGCAAGAGCATTTCACCGGACTATTCAGTTCTGATAGCAGAGCTTGTTGATGACCACCCCTATTATGTTCAGCAACTTGCTCAACAGGTATGGCTGAGAACCAATAAATCTGTAAATAAAGAAGATGTCATTTGTCTGTTCCCCGTAACGGGATTAACTGGGCATGAAGATAGCAGCAGGGTGAAGTTCAGTATTTAATTTGGCTTGCCATACAGTTTTTTATGGCAGACTTTTTTTGACAACCCGGAGAAGGGAGCCGTATTGAATAACCTCATCAAGCCTGCAGGATTGTACAAGTTTTCCTTCATAAACGCACATATCCGGACAGCTTTCGCACATATCTATTGACCCGTCAGGCAGCAGATCGGGTGCCTGCACGATCCCGATATTCAAAATGTTTATTTTGTAGAACAGACGCATAGGATTAACCAGGATGTAACCAATGAATTTGCGCAGGGCTTTTCTTGCCGGCTTGTCAAACAGTGCCAATATGAAAACCTTTTTTCCGATTTTCCTTTTCCTGAGGTGCACAATATATGTCCCGAATAGTAAATGGTAAAAGGTCTGAACAATTTCCATGCTTTTCTTCCCGTAAGAGCCAAACATTTTTGACCGGGAATTCAGTATGATATTCCCCAGCAGCCATTTGAATGAAGTATGGTCAACTGTTCCTCCCAGGTATGAATTTGCATCATATTCCGGAAAATGCTTCTTTAAGGTTTTATAGATATCCTTTGAGGTAATACTGATCTTTTCTTTTTCATCTGCACTGATTGTATAACCCAGGCTACCGGGTTTGAGGTCAACTTTTTTCCCATTGGCAAAATACTCCAGGCCATTCCCAACCGGCAACCCCCTGTAAGTTATAAATGTTATGCTGTTGATTACCCGGGAATTGTTTGCCGCCCATTGAACAAATTCCGGTATATTCTCAAAATTGTTGTCATCTGCCGTTATTCCAAAATTTGTTGTCAGTTCCCCAACTCTGTCAACCATATGGGCATATCTCAACCTCACCTCATTCAGTCTTTCACTGCTTACATTCTCCATTCCCTCGAATTCAGGCCTCTCCTGTGTGGAATCAATATGAAAGCTTACCCCCGTAAGTCCAGACGACTTCATTTCTGCCAGTTTTTCTTCATTTAATCCACAGCCGTTCGTGATGAGAATAGACTTCATCCCATTATCCTTTATGAAACTAATAAGTCCGATAATAGAAGGATGGAGGATTGCTTCTCCGCCTGCCAGTGAAATGGAATTGCAGTTTCTCCACTTCTTTAAAAAAAGTATCTCCTCCTTAAGCTGCTGAAGAGGTTTATGGCCGGTTCTGCCCGACCTGTAACACCCCTTGCAGGAGATATTGCAAATGTCTGTCACTTCGAGCCATCCGATGGGGCTTTCGTTAATCGACCATGGCAGCCTGTAGAGTTTCTTTTTATCCGGGTCCATGTAGTAATATAAATTGAGGGTATATCCTTTGTTTAAAGACTTTTTAAGCCGGGCCTGAATCCAGGTTTGAGACCTGCCAGTCAGTTTTTGTGTAAAAATACAAACAGAGTTATGAAAACAATAATAAGAAGAATTATTGCTGCATTTTCATAGGTTCTTTTTTTGTAACTTTCGTAGCCAACGATTTATTCATCAAAAATGAGAAATTTTTTTGTCATTCCAGCGATGTTCCCTCAGTACTTGATTCGCAGATGCGGCTTAATAGATCCAGATGACGAAAACAGACTTGAGGCATACAGCGGATGGGAAAATCTGCCCGCAGTGTTCGATGTGGAGCCAAACAGGGAGTATTATGTCAGGTTGCGCGACCAGTGAAACGATTCAAGTTCGCCCGATCTCTTTATGATAAGTTTTGCTACACACGCAATGAGAATTTATATTATCATATTAACGGCAATCAAAAAATATAACTTATGAAAACAGGAATTTACATTTCACTTATACTCTTTACCGGTTGTTTGATTTTTCTGCCGGGTTGTGGTGAGCGTGCACAACAAAGAGATGAGGATACCACACTTTATGGAAGCCGCCTGACCGATCCCGATGAAAAAGCATTCTTTAACAATCTTGCGCAGTATTGTGGAAAATCTTTCAGCGGTGAACAGGCCTTTATGGCTGAAGGAAGGGAAAGCTGGGAACATATGGATTTTATAATGCATGTAACGGTATGTGAGGACGACAGGATATATGTCCCTTTTCACCTTGACGACGATCATTCACGCACCTGGATGTTCCTGGTTGAGGATGGAAAACTCCGTTTCAGGCACGATCATCGTCATGAGGACGGCACTCCCGAAGAAATAACCATGTATGGAGGATATGGAAGTGGTGAGGGTTCGGCATTTCTTCAGGATTTCCCTGCCGATGAATACACTTGTGATTTGATACCCACATCATGTTATGCCGTCTGGAGGGTTGAGCTGACAGAAGAACCCCGATCATTCAGTTATATGCTTTTCAGTTATGATGAACTGTTGTTCAGGGCCCGTTTTGATCTTGAAAATCCCCTCGAAGATCAGTGATAATAAGTGTCCGGAATTTTACAAAACATTTTTGCCTGACAGGATACAATGATAGGGTTTAAAGAATATCCTTGATAATTATACCGATCCCCAATTCAAGGTAATGATGCTACGCAACCTGATTCCCGAAGCGACTTTTGAATATGCCGTCATCTAGCACAAACAGAAACCACAAGGCTGTTTAACCATTTATGTTAAAAACGATAAGATAATTATACATAATATTACTATATTTGTATAACATTTAATTTGAATGAACGTTTATATTATCGATAAAGATCTGAAAAACCTTTATGAATCCGGAACTTCAAAGAAGCTCAAATTGCGGAAAGATATTATTGATAAGTTCTTTGCCACAGTCCAAAAAATATCGGCCGCAAGCGATATTTATGATCTTTGGAAGGATCCTGCATTAAATTTTGAAAAGTATAAAGACCATTATTCCGTAAGATTATCAGGGAAATACCGGCTAGAAATGAGGGTTGAATGGGAAGGTAACAATAAAAGCAGAGGTGACTTCTATTTATTCAGAATTTCAAGTCATTATGGTGATTAAAGATTTATAATTTATGACTCATATAAGTGAACTGAGAGCAGCAAAAAAATTTGGTCCCGGATATTTCATCCGCGAGCAAATGGAAGTACGTGGCTGGGTACAGCAGGAACTTGCCGAAATTCTTGGAATTTCTCTTAAGCACCTTAATAGTATTTTACTTGACAAACAGCCATTAACCACAGATCTGGCACGGTTGCTTTCCAAAGTCTTTGGAACATCACCACAATATTGGCTCAATATTGACAATGATTACAGGTTGTGGATTGAACAGGGAATGGAAGACAAGGAGAATGCCGTAGCTGAAAAAGCTGCAATTTACAGTCACATGCCCGTACGTGATATGGTCAGAAAAGGATGGATTGACAAACCTGCAGATATTGATCAGTTGAAGAAACAGGTTACAGAGTTTTGGGGAATTGAAGAATTTGATGCGGCTTCAATTAAAAATGTAATTGAATGTTTTTTGAGAAAGTCTGATGCATATAACCAGTTTAATGCTTCATACAGTGCCACATGGTTGCAAATGGCAAGAAAAGTAGCTTCAGGTTTAGATGTCAATGTATTTGATAAGAAAGCACTGGAATCACTGTATGGTGATATTTATGCTTTAACAAACATTTCAGGAGGGATAGGAGAGTTCATTACTGAACTGAAAAATTGCGGGGTAAAGTTTTTTGTGCTCCCGCATCTGGAGAAAACATATCTTGATGGGGCAGCCTTTTATGATGGGGAAAATCCTGTTGTTGTTTTTACTGGCAGGCACAAACGAATTGATAATTTCTGGTTTACTGTTGCACATGAAATTGCACATATATTGCTTCACCTGGATGAGCAAACGCCTTATATTCTCGATAACCTGAAAGAGGAAAGCGATGATGATATAGAGAATGAAGCTAATCGAACTGCATCAGAAAAGCTCAGGCATCCTGAGATACTTGAATACCTGAAAGGATCTTTAAAATATCTTCCCAGGACGAAAATTGAAGAATGCTCCCGCCATCTCAATGTTCATCCGGCAATAATTATTGGAGCGCTCGCATACAACAAGACCATATCCTATAAGAATATCCACCTTTACAATGACAATGTCCTGGAATTGATACCGGTGAAGTATCTTCATGAATCGGTGGTTGTCTAATAACATTTATACAATTGAAGAGGCTATAAAAGCTATTATCGACCGGATACTCGGGCTGATGTGCGATTGGTCTGCTTATTCTGTAAATGCCAGATGAATGGCTACCGTTCAGCATCAGGATTGATATCCTGGGCATTGAAACATTCGTAAAATTGCCTGCACCCGCTGTGCGAGTTGGTTTTTGGCGGAAGGTTTAGTCAGGATAGAGCATTTCGGTAATTTTTTTATAACTTGTCTTGAATTTTAGAGTATTACTCAATCAGTAACCTCAATCGGGTTAACTGATAAATAAATCCATTGTCAATAAGTAACTAGTCATTTCTAACGTGACTGACAAGGCGAAGCTGTAAAGACTTGTTGATCAGGATTAAGATTGTCGGAAACTTTACAACTAAGAGTTAAAATATTGATTTCAATTACAATCAAATATTTATCAGAGATCTCAACCATTCTTTCTCAACTCATCTTCTTAAATCAGGTTAAGATATACGAACAATACAGGAATTTATCGATGGCGGATTGATTCAAGTTAATGTGCAATTCGTTTTGGTAGATGGCGTTATTAGGGAGGCAACCTTCAGGTACTTGCAGGGAGTTGAACCACCCTATTACCTGGAAAACGAGGAAGAGCCTTACAAATCAGTGATCCAGCAATATGAGGAGGCACTCCAGTATCTGGTGGGTAAACCTTTATCTGATCACCTGGTTCACCTTTACGAACCTGGAGACTTGGTGCAAACGGATGTGGACGGATATACAGCCGCCACCATTCGATCTGCAAAAATCATATCCTCCATTCGGGATGCACTTTCGCGTGGGGTCTACAGGTATACCGATCTGTAAACAGGGGTGAGCACCCAATCATTGTGAACGTGTTTGCGAACAATGCCCTGCTGCGTACATTGTTAACGCGCCGCCGCTGAGGGTTGACGTTATTAAGCTGATTGAATTATTAATCTTGCACCAAAGTGGTATACTTTTCAAGTGAAATATACGATAAGCTTATACATGATTATATTGGGGTGGATACTGAGGTTATTTGGAAAACTTATTAAAAAGGATCTTCCTGGTTTAAAAAATATGTTAGAGAACCTTTAGCTGCCGACTGCAAGTGTGGAAGTATGTATATCTTTCCCGCATTCTTGCAGTATTGAAATCCCACAAAGGGAAGGGTAACAATTGCGTGGTGGTAGGAACCCATCTGGGGTCAGATGCATTAGGCGGGATCAACATTATCCTGCCGCTGTTTAGCTTCATTTTTGTTTTGGCATTGATTATCGGCATAGGAAGCCAGACCCTGGTAAGCATGGAGCTGGGGCGAAATAACCCGGAAAAGGCACAGGATGCCATGACAACCGGCTTCCGGTCACTGGCGGTGGTTAGCCTGATTACCACAACATTGTTGTTCCTGTTCGACGAACAGTTGACCAAACTGATGGGCGCTGACGAGCGGCTGTTGCCATTCTCGCTGGCCTACCTCAAAGGGCTGGTTCCGTTCATCCTGCCGCTTACTTTGTGCTTCTATTCGGACGCTATGCTGAAGGCACTGGGGCATCCCAGGTTTTCGATGATCATCATGTCGCTAAGTGTTGTGCTCAATGTGGCGCTCAGCTTGTTTTTTTGGTATTTATGGTGTATGGGCTGCAATCCCGCTTGCGGAGTTTTCGGCGCTGGGAGTAGCACTTTTACTGTTTTTAAGGACGAACAGAAAGTTGTTATTGCATGAACAAACTTTTTCCTGACAACAGCTCCAGCCCGGAGGCTTAACTGTACTGGGCACTGTCAGCTTCAAATTACACTAAGCATTCTATATGAAAAAACCAATGAAAGACACTTGCCGTCTGTGCACTGACCTGGCCTGGCTGTGGCCTATGCGGGGTGATGCTGCTGATGCATTAAGTTAACCCTTCTGGATAATAAAACTGTTGCCCGGCCGTTATGATTGTGTTACATTGTAATACAATTGATCAGACAGCTATGAAATCAACTCTGTCTATACGTATCGATAAAGACCTAAGTCTACTCCTGGAAAAAGCCGCCAAACGAACAGGTCGTCCCAAAAGTGAATTGGTCAGAGACGCCCTGCGACGTCAATTATCCATTGAATCCTTTCAGCAAATTCGCAATCGGATTTTGCCATTTGCTGAATCACAGGGGTTGCTTACTGACGAAGATATATGGCGCGAAATTTCATGAAAGTTTTTGCCGACACCAACTTCCTTGTCGGTGCTTTTGCCACACGCGGATTAAGTGCTGACGTTTTCCAGCTGATTTTGGCAGAGCATCAATTGATGACCGGGGATTTTGTGCTCAATGAACTTGCACTTGTTCTGAAAGAGAAGCTGAATGTGCCGGAACATATTGTCAGGGATGTAGAAGATTTACTTCGGCGACATCATGTCGAACCACTTCCCGCACAACCATCCGAAATTCAGTTAAAAGATGAAGATGATCGATGGGTGCTTGAGTCTGCATTAAGAGCTAAGGCCGATGTTTTGATTACCGGGGACAGAGATCTGCTGGATATTTCAAAACAAGTACCTAAACTGAAGATTGTATCACCAAGGGAGTTTTGGGAACTTGTACAAAAGTGAGACCGTGCTGATACAAGCGTTTCAATCCGATGCAGCTCGTATCGAACAGACGCCCTGGCTGGAATGGAAAGTTTTACGCCGCTCATACTTGCCATTAGTTTATATGAATTTCAGAAGAATTGTGATTATCATGACTTAAGAAGCTTCACGATATCCTTTTCCATCTTTTCGGGTTTGAAAGAAGGTGCAAAACGCTTAACAGGTTTCCCGTTGCGGTCAATTAGAAATTTTGTGAAATTCCATTTAATCCGGCTGCCAAACAGTCCCGAAAGTTTCTTTTTCAAAAACCTGAACAGTGGATGGGCATCGGGGCCGTTCACATCTGTCTTTTCAAACATCCGGAAAGAAACCCCGTAGTTTATTAGACAGCCCTCCTCAATTTCCTTTGCATCTCCCGGTTCCTGGTTCCCGAACTGGTTGCAGGGAAACCCCAGTATCTCAAGACCCTCAGGTTTGTATTTGCGGTACAGATCTTCAAGACCGCTGTATTGACCGGTAAAACCGCATTTGCTGGCAGTATTTACAACTACCATCACTTTCCCTTTGTATTCTGAAAGGCTGATGCTCTTACCTTGCAGAGTTTTGGCTTTAATATCATATATAGATTGCGCCATTTTTTTATTGATTAAACAATGGTTGCAGATTTTTGTTTAAAGAAAAAATAAATATTAAAATTATTTTTACTAAAAACACATTTTAAGGAGAATCAATTATGGAAAACTCAGAGATCATTTTGAAAACGCTCAGGGATAACGGCGCACTTAAGTCGGGAGAGATTGCTGAAAAGACAGGAATATCGAAAGCCGAAGTAGATAAGGTTATCAAGAAACTAAAAAAGTGAGGATAAGATTTTTTCTCCGAAACGTTGTTTTTATGATGTAAATAAATAATCTGATCTCATTATTGGCTGTTTAGCTGTAAGAAGCCGGAGGGATAAGGTGTTACTGCTGATCCCCCGGCTCTTTTTTTATCCTTTTACATAGTGATCGGACCTAACCCTGGTAGAAATTTCAACATAGTGAGAATAAAACAATACTTTGCTGAGAAGTGCATCCACATCCACGACTGACTTTTTCTTGCTTTTGAATCTATATCTTTTTGGGGAACCAGGGGAGAAACGGACTGGTTTTTCGGATGTATTCCCGGTATTGAGGTTTCTTATCATCTAAAGATTTTTCAAGCAGTGATACCCCCGAAACTTTTATTATAATGAAGGTCATCAGTACTGAGCCAACAATTTGCCAGTAATTCCCGGAAGCTAAGCTGAAAATCGCAAAAGACCACCAAACACATGAGTCCCCGAAATAGTTGGGGTGCCTTGTATATTTCCAGAATCCGGTGCTTAAAACCTTTCCTTTGTTTTGAGGGTTATTCTTAAACCTTGCCAGCTGAAAATCCCCCCCGGCTTCAAACATAAACCCGGTAAACCATACTGCAATACCCAGGTAATCTGCCCAGATGAGCTTTTCGGGTTGCGTTCCGGTGTTGGCTCCCAATAACGTGAGGGAAACAATCATCATCAATATTCCCTGCAAAAGGAAAACCTGGAAATAGCTAAACCACCAGTAGCGATGCTGACCGTACTTTTGCCTGAACTGGCGGTACCTGAAATCCTCTCCTTTGCCAATGTTCCGCCAGGCAAGGTAAATGGAGAGCCTTAATCCCCATATCGAAACCAGTACCAGCAAAAGTATTTTCCGCACGCTCATATCACCCGCATCAAGAAAATAAATAAAATTTACTATAACAAAACCCAGCCCCCAAAACAGGTCGACTATACTTACATTTTTTACTATGACACTTATTATCCATAAAAGTGTCACCAGTACAAAAATGATGAGTGAGGCTTGCAAAAAAGTAGTAAGCATTTGATTAATATTTAGTTTCACTTAAAAAACCCGTGTCTTTTAGGCGCGGTAATGTCCTGACGGGGCTTTGCCCGAAAGGTATATGCGTTTAATAATTCGCGGTGCTAAATAAAAAATCGGTTTTAAAGCCACCTCTTTCAGTAGTGGGTAGTCCGGTTTTAGCGAATTTTTTACTTGTCAAATAACAATGAAATACCAATTGCTCCGTTTCCGGCATGAATTCCAATTACCGGCGAAATATCAACCACTGAAACAGGCTTTTTACCGGTAATTTGCAGCATCCTCTCTTCCGACTCCTTAGCTCCCTGAGGGTTATCAGCATGCAGTAAAATGTAGTTCCAGATAATCCTTCCCCGGCTGATTTTTTCAATATGGGCATAAATTTTTTTTAAACTGGCCCGCTGACTGAAGGTTTTTCCGAACAGAACTGATTTTCCGTTCTCATTCATAGAAATAACAGGGTTTAAACCAAGCAAAGAGGCTATAAATCCTTTTGGCCGGGAGACCCGTCCTCCTTTTATCATGTATTTTAAATTTCTTACACTCACGAAAATTTTTGCCTCTGCCACATCGGCTTCAACCGATTTCACTATTGATTCCAGTGGATTCCCTGATTCAATAAGCCGGGCTGTTTTAAGCACCAGCAAACCAAGTGCTCCTGATAAATTTTTAGAATCAATTACGTGAACCGGCTTGTTAAACTCCTTTTGTATTCTTTCGCCTGCTTTTACACTGTTTGCAAAGGTTCCGCTAAAATGTCCGGTAAGGTGCAGGGCTATAATAGCATCATAATGAGAGGCCAGGTGTGAATAGAGGTTGGTAAATGCCTGTTCGTTAATTTGAGATGTTTTAGGGGATTCTTTGCAGGAATCAAGCAGTTCGTAGAATTGGCCTGGTTGAATAGTAAGCTTGTCCAGATAATGATTGTCCCCGAAATTCAGGTTTATGGGAACAACGTTGATTTGATAAAAGTCTATCAGCTCCCGGGACAAATCGCAGGTTGAGTCAGTTACCAGGGCTATGCTCCACTTTCTTTTAGTGATAATTTCCTGCTGGCGTATCATGTCATCGGCTTTCTGATATGTAATTGTTCCAATATCTTTCAGCTGATGAAAAAGTTCTGCAGGATGGTTTGTGTGCAGATGTATCCTGCAAATGCTCTCAGATCCGGCAATAACAACCGAGTCTCCGCTTTTGCCCAGGATTTCCCCGAGCAGCGATTTATTAACGGTAATGTTTTTCATGATGGCTTCGGTGCAAAAACGGTGCGTTATTTCCCCGGAAGTAACATCTTCTGAATGAACAAGCGAGACGCTTTCCTGTGATTTGTTTTTCAGACTGCGGATGTCCCTGTTTATTATAAAATCAGTAACTCCCTTGATGAACAGGACAAAACCTTTTGCACCGGCATCCACAAAGCCGGTCTTTTTCAGGGTTTTTAATTTTAAGGTTGTCTCCGCCAGGGATTTTTCCAGCACATCAATTGAGTCGATCATAACGCGCCTGAAATCGTGTATTGCCTCTTTCTGGCTGTTCAGAAATTCTGACCATTCCTTGATAACAGTCAGCATGGTTCCCTCAACAGGGTTGGCAACGGATTCGTACATATAGGGAACTGATTTTTTTACACTTTCTGCAAAGTCAGTCAGGGTAATAGCATGTTTGTTCTGTGTTTCAAGATTCAAACCGTGCAAAAACTGCGCTAAAATTACTCCTGAATTTCCTCTTGCCCC
This sequence comes from Bacteroidota bacterium, assembly GCA_003554865.1. Classification (GTDB taxonomy): domain Bacteria; phylum Bacteroidota; class Bacteroidia; order Bacteroidales; family PUMT01; genus PUMT01. The sequence goes on from PWHJ01000206.1 coordinate 32,696, forward strand.
AACCAGGGCAGCTTCTGCAATATTATTTACAGTTTTTTTATAGGAGTTGCTTGGTGTGATAGTGTCAATAACAGAGCGAACAGTAGAGGCAAGATTTGTGCCCGTATCTTTATCATCCACGGGGAATACATTTATACTGTTTAAATCTGCCTGATTGCTCAGTATCTGATTTCCTCCTGCAATAAATGCATAGTAAAGAAACTTCCCGTTTACTTCCTGTGCTTCGGTTTTATACATAAATTATCAATAAAGTGAATCAATATCTGCATTATTATTGACCACCCATGAGCTAAAGCTCACAAAATAACATACCTGTTAAATTATATTAAAGATAACACAATACTACTTAAAAATCCAAATTGAAAATTTAGCGCCGGGATTCACCCGGTTTTTGAACAAAGGCTACTCAATCGTGGCCAATTTGGTTTAACTCCACCCTTGAATACTTTGTATCCTTTGTCCAT
>PWHJ01000191.1 GCA_003554865.1 Bacteroidota bacterium
ATGGACAAAGGATACAAAGTATTCAAGGGTGGAGTTAAACCAAATTGGCCACGATTGAGTAGCCTTTGTTCAAAGACCGGGTGAATCCCGGCGCTAAATTTTCAATTTGGATTTTTAAGTGCCATTTAAGATCCGGGGAACGCAACCAAAAAAAAGCCGCCTCACCGAAACAGACTATTTCAGTGAGGCGACCCTGCCAGGTGAATAAAAATATTTTATCTCTCCAGAAGACCTCCAAAATATTCCCAGAAATTCCTGTGAAAATTCTCACCTTTTTCCCCCGGGTAAAGCTCCATGTATGTCCCTTCGGGATCTTCTCCAGGTATAAATTTAAACTCCGTTCCGTCAAAAATACTTCTCGATTCGGGATGGAACTGCACTCCAATTACATTTGGATATTTTTCATGCTCTATAGCTTCGACAATTTCCTCATCCATACTCCAGGCAGTGATATAAAACTCTTTACCCAAATCGTCAACTGCCTGATGGTGAGAGGTAAGGACATAAGGAGGAAGCGTATCTTCACCTCTTATAGCCGACATATGAGTATCCTCTTCAATAAGTATCCTGTGGAATGAGCGTCTTGTGACATCCTCTTCGGCGGGGAAAAAAGAATAGTAGTTCCTGTGCTGCATATCGTGATCCATATCAACTACCTCCTCTATTGTAAACTTCCCGTAAACTTCCGTTGGAATATCCTGAATTAAAGTACCCCCGCCAGCCACATTTAAGGTCTGCATTCCAACACAAAGTCCAAGCACGGGCATCTTTGGATTTTCTTCAAGAAAAGGCGCAAAGTCTTCATCCTGATACCCCCCGGTAAGGTGAAACGAAAAGGAAAGCTCCAGGTAATGCCTTTGCAGATCGCCCACCGATGTCAGCAGGTTCATCTCCCGGCCGTAAACTGAAGGCGGTATGTCGGGGCCTCCGAAAAATATAACCCCTTTGGCATCATCGAATATTCCGCGAAAAATTTCGGTATGCTCATTTTCAGAAAAAAGGGTCTCCGAGTCCAAGGGCTCCTCAATACCTTTGAGCCTGACATTTCCAAGACCCTCCTTTTCAATAAAATCTGCGGTTTGGTCATAATTATAGGAAACTTTCTCATGATACACACCCAGCACATTCATCCCGGGATCAACCGGCAGTATCTCATTTGAGACAAGATAATCCCATGTTCTTACATTTCCCACAGTAGGATGCATCAGTACAACATATTTTTCACCTTCTTCAAAAAAAAGGGGTTCTTCACGGTCATTGCAGCCGGTAAATACCGTTACCACAAACAGGCCCAGAAGCAGAAATAATGCTTTAGATTTGGTCTTCATCTGAATTATAGGTTAATAGTTTAAAAAAATACGGCTCTCAGCAGTTTCTACATGGCAATTATAACAAAATTTAATGAAAAAACCCTGAAATGTCTCTTCAACACCAATCGCTTTGCCTTGGTTCTTGTAAAAAATTAAAATTCAAATGATGAGATTAACATTTTTTTTTATTTTTTTAATTTTTTTTATATTTTTAAGCTGTAACTGCAACGATTACGAAAAAACATGCATCTTCCCTATAGAAGCTGCTTAATTAAAGCCCCGAAAAGGTTATTATGACAAAGAGTCCTCCTTTAAGAAAAAGTTCATGCCTGCAAAGGCATATTGCCATTGAGCAAGTAAGTTTTGTTTCCCGCTTTTATGATCCGGCTGAAAGCCGTGATACTTTTAAAACAGTGAATTCAATTGTTTTAAGGTTTCGCTGGCCGGATTTGTCTTATCAGAAGATTTATAAACTTTACTAATCTTAACTCCTTTTTAAAATTTGCTTTCTTTAAAAACCTCCAAAAAAAGTGTTAAAGACACATTCTTTCTTCCCTGTAACTGTTAACGTATGTTAAATTTTTATGCGGGATATGTAAGGCTTTTTACCAATTAACCCTTTTATCAATTTAAAATTTGTTTCCATGAGAAAAAAACTGGTTTTTAGCTTTCTGCTTCTGCTAATGGCAGGCTTTACGGCAGCAAACGCTCAAATTACGGTAACAGGTACTGTTACCTCGGCCGAGGATGAAGAGCCTTTGCCGGGTGTATCTGTTTCTGTGAGGGGAACCACTATCGGAACAGTAACCGATATTGAAGGTTACTATTCCATTGAGGTCCCCTCCGAAGAGTCAGTGTTGGAGTACTCCTTTGTCGGAATGCTCAGAAAGGAGATTATAGTGGGTGATCAGAGAACCATTGATGTTGAAATGGAACCCGATGTGGTGGGTCTCGATGAAGTTGTGGTAACCGGTTACGGTGTACAGCGCAGGAGAGACCTCACCGGCTCAGTCGCATCAGTTCGCTCACGCGAAATTGAAGGCATGGCCGTATCGAGTCTTGACAGGGCTATTCAGGGGCGTGCCGCGGGTGTGCAGGTCACATCCTCAGGCGGGATCCCAGGCGGACATGTATCGGTTATAGTCCGCGGTATAGGCTCATTCTCAAGCAACGACCCCCTTTACATAGTTGACGGGGTGGAAGTACAGTCATCCGGGACAAGCGGACTTGCAGCATCATCAAATGCATTGGCCGGGCTTGATTTCAATGATATCGAATCGATCGACATACTCAAGGATGCGGCGGCATCTGCGATATACGGCGCACGAGCCGCCGCCGGTGTGGTTATCATAACTACCAGAAGAGGTGAGGCAACAGAGAGGACAGATTTCAATTTTGAAGTTTCAAGAGGCTACACCGAGTCAATTGAAACGCTCGATATGCTTGACGGTCCGCAGTTTTCAAATCTTTACTATGAACTCTTTGAAAACCGCTACGGACCGGACCATGATGTCACACTTGGTCAGGTTAATGTATTGCAGGACCGGGGCTGGATGGAGGTTGGACCTGACGGCTCATATGATTTTTCAGTTGCACCCAATCACAGCTGGGTAGATGCCGTTCAGCGCACCGGCGAGGTTTGGGAGGCGAGACTAAATGCAAGGGGCGGAACAGAGTCGACAAGGTTTTACACATCCCTCTCACATAACAATACAATCGGGCATATTCTGGGCTACGATTTTGCAAGAACCAATTTCAGGCTTAACCTGGATCAGGAAGTTTCAGACAGGCTAAGCTTTGACATGCAGGTAACGGCAAATCTGGTTGACCAGACCTCGCACGCCGAAGCACTCTTTTCGAGTCCTGTGCTTGGAGCCTACTGGACACCTCCGATAAACCAAATATGGAAGGAACCCGGAGTTTTTGAAGAGGAAAACTTTGTCAACCATCCGCGCGGGCTCTTTGGCAGCTCCTCTCATGCAGTCTACAATGTGTTTAGAGACTACACCGACACCCGCACACTCAAGTCGGTCATTAATCTGGGGGCGGATTACAATATAACAGACAATCTCACGTACCGTGGCTCGGTGGGGGTTGACTACAACCATACTGACGATGAAAGGTGGAACGACCCCCGTGCAAGTGACGGTATGATCTACAACGGCCGCCTTTTCAATTACCATACGGTGATCTACTCAGTTCAGACAACCCAGACACTCAATTACAATCAGGTGTTTGCCGATGTGCACAATGTAAATGCGGTAGCGGGATTTGAGACACACGAGAGACTTTACAGACGATCACAGGTGGTGGGTGAAAACTTCCCCAACCCCAACATTAACGTTATGAATGCAGCTGCGTCTGCCAACTTTATTGGTGGTAACGAAACAGAGCGTTCAAGGATGGGAACATTCGGCCGGCTCAATTATTCCTATGATGACAGGTACATGCTGACAATGACGGGGCGTTACGACGGAAGCTCAAGGTTTGGCGCCGATAACAGGTGGGGATTCTTCCCGGCAGCAGCCATAGGGTGGAGAGTATCATCCGAGCCCTTTATGGCGGGGCTGGGTGAGCTTGATAACCTGATGCTGAGGCTCAGCTACGGTACTTCCGGAACGGATGCTGCCGGAACTTATGCGGCACTGGGTCTGTGGAGCGGGGGCACCCAGCACCTGGGTGACGTGGGTATTTACCCGACTCAGCTTCCTAATCGCTACCTTACCTGGGAGGAAAGCCGCACGCTGAACCTTGCCATAAATGCAGGGGCTTTCGGCGGACGGGTTAATCTGGAGGTTGACCTCTACAACCGCTGGTCGGAAAGGCTGCTTCTTTCAAGACCCCTGCCAGCCAGTACAGGATGGACAAGCATAACCGAAAACGTAGGAAAAACACTCAACGAAGGTATAGAGCTATCTCTTAACACGGTAAACATTCAAACCGACAATTTTCAGTGGAGCACCAATTTAAATTTTTCGGTTGTTCAAAACGAGATACTTGAGCTGCTTCCCGGACAGGATTTCTTCAGCGACCGCAGAAAAGTAGGCCGTGCCATCGACGACTGGAACATTCCGCAATGGGCGGGGGTAAATCCGGCTGACGGAAGGCCTATGTATTATGACAGGGACTGGAATCTAACTTACAGGCCGGTTTATGAAGACAGGCACTGGATGGGGCCAGTTCAGCCATCAAGATACGGCGGCATTGGCAATGAATTTATTATCGGCAATTTTTCAGCATCAATCTTTTTCCAGTATTCCGGCGGCAGCTACAGGTACAGCAACCACAACAGGTATGCACAGATGCACAACGGGGCCAATATCAACCAAAATCTGAGAACATGGGAGAGAAGATGGCAGGAACCTGGTGATGTGACCGGCATTGTTGCACCGAACTATGCAAATGGCTACGCGGGTGATGTAATGGCCCCAACCGGCTACAGTTCAAGGCTTATAGAAAGGGTCGACTATGTCCGCCTTAAAGATATCGACCTTGCATACACTTTACCCGCCACTTTAACACAGCGATTCGGAGTGGACGATTTAAGAGTGTTTGTCCGCGCATCCAACGTTTATACCTGGGATGGGGATTACTCGGGTTGGGATCCCGAATTTACGGGCTCAGACTGGTTTGGTTATCCGCAGGGAAGGACAATTACCTTCGGTGTAAACACTAATTTTTAACCTATAAACTGATCCATCATGCAAAAACACAAATATTTATTCTTGCTTGTTCTCACGGCAGTTATGCTCACCGGGGCAGTCTCCTGTGAAGGGTATCTTGAAAAATTCCCCCGCGCTTCCATGGCAGATGAAGAGGCAATGGAAAACATTGAGGGGATAGAATCTACCATGTACGGACTTTACAGTCGCTGGATCTATTCACACCTGTCTACCAGGCAACTTGCCGGCTGTCTTTTGACAGACAATATGAAGATTGCTGTATCCAACTCGGGTCGTTTCATAACCTATCCCGACAACCAGGAGAACACCTCATCTTTTGTTTCGTGGTCAGCCCGCTACAACGATATCAACCGTACCAACATGATGCTCTATTACCTTGACGAAGTTGAAGCGGATGAGGAAAGAATCAACCGGGCAAAAGGACAGGCACTGGCAATGCGCGGGTATCTCTACTTTGAATTGCTCACCGTCTATGCCCGCCCATATATGTACCAGGAACCTCTCGTTCAGGGTGAGCCCCTGGGGGTTATTTACAAAACCGACCCTTTTATGGGTATCGATGAATCAAGCTTCGAGCCCAGGGGGACAATAGAGGAGGGATATCAGCTTGTACTGGATGACCTTCAAACTGCTCTGGTTCATTTGGCCGCCGGTGGAGATGTAACATTCCCCTACAGGTTTACCGAACTCTCAGTCCGCGCCCTGCTTGCAAGGGTTAACCTTTACATGGGCAACTGGCAGCAGGCAGCTGATTACGCCGAAGAAGTAATACAAACCTCGCCGGTCGGGCTTGTTGACAAAGATAACTACATGGATGCTTTTACCCAGGCGCCCGGCGCGGAGTCAATACTGGAAACGGCCTTTACTGATGACGACAGGCCTCATGTTAACAACAGCGTTCAGGGAGTAGCGTGGAGGAGTCCATGCGGCACTTTCGGGTATGGTGATGTTATACTGCGCCACGACCTTCTTGAACTGTTAATGACTAATCACTCAAACAAGGGGGATGTGCGCGGGGAAATACGATGGATGGATGAAGACCCAAACGACCTTGGGATTGCCTTTGAGCATGACAAGGATGGCGAAGATGTTGTTTTCTCCAATAAGTTTGGCGGACACAGGGGCGAATATTACTGGGATGATGCTCCGGTTATCCGGATGGCTGAAATGTACCTGATCGCGGCAGAGGCATATGCCGAGCTGAACGATCCTGACCAGTCACGCCACTACCTTGAGGAATTTCGCGAGCACCGCATGGATGAAGAACATGCAGGGGTTGACCTCGACACGCATGAAGAGCTGATTGACCTGGTACTGACTGAGAGAAGGCTGGAATTCTACAGTGAAATGTCGCACCGCTGGTTCGACCTCAGGCGCAGGGGGATGGACATCACAAAGGGATGTCCCGATGAAGACCCGGGAAGCAAGGTCGACTTTGATGACTACAGAATTGTAGGCAGATTGCCTCACGCTGAGCTTGAGGCAAATGAGAATGCCATACAAAACCCGGGTTATTAATAAGCAAACAGCAGCTTCGGCTCGCTGAGCATGGAGCTGTCACCAACAGACGATGTTGAGCTGTTCATTGTGCTTGAGAAAAGGGATCTTGCTCCAAGCGAGAACTATAAGTTTTTCCGCCTGGATATAGTGCCGGAAGAGGCTGAATAATAACGGCTATGATCGGGCAAGAAATGAAAACGGGTGATCTATCCCGGGCTCATTTTCTCCAATAAGGTAAAAAGGGGCTGTCAAAAAAGGCAGCCCCTTTTACTTTTTAATTTATAAAACTCATCAAAACACCAAAAAGATTGAGAATATATAAACAACCTGCTAAAGTTTAGTAATTTTGAAATTAATTATCTCAGGATCACATTAAGCAAGCTTAAAATGAAAAAAAATCTTGCCAAAGTCTTTTTATTCGCATTATTTTTCTTTCTCCTCTGCTCGTTTCAAAAGCAAGAGAATACCGTTTTACTAAAAGGGGAAATCTGCGGAATTAATAGCGACACTTTGCTGCTTGTAAAAACAAGAGAAGGGATAAGCTCGGCGGTTAAAATACCTGTGACCTGCAACAGTTTTATATATGAGCTTGAGGCAGATTTTGTTGAAAAATACGGGCTAATAATCCAGGAAGAGCTCCAGGAGGGTTACTTCAGAACAACAGAGTTTTTCCCGGACACCTGCACCATTAAGTTTGAGCTTTACCCATCGGAAAAATTTGAAAAAAAAATCATCTCCGGAGGCGAATTAAATAAAAAGATGACAAGTTTTAAAAAAGAGACCTCAAATTTATTTATGCCCAAATACAAAAGTTTAGAAAAAGCTATGGATTCCCTGCGTTCAAAGGGCAACTTGTACACACCCGAATTCAAACGGTTGCAGGAAAAAATCGGCAAAACTGATGACCCGGATAAACTTGTCAGGCTTAACACAAAACGTAACCGGATGAGTGAAACCGGCGAAGCTTTCACTGAAGAAGCAAAAGCCCTGAGCGTTAAAATGGACTCTATTAACCAAAAAATGGTAACCTGGCAAAAAAAATATATCAAAGAGCATGATCACATTTATTCCTATTCCCTTCTAATTTCACTAATCACTCAATATTCAACTTATGAAGGACTTATAGAGAAGGAATTTCTGACCGGGGCCTTCCGTTTATTTAAAGAAAAATACCCCGATCATCCCTATACCGAAAAAGCCGAAAAACTAATCAAAACAATTGCCGCACCTGATTGAAAAATTTAAAAAAAAGCTATCCTGCCCAGCTTTCACGGTCGAGGCTCCGGTATTGTATGGCTTCTGCAAGATGCACCGCTTCTATTTTGTCTCTGCCATCAAGATCGGCAATGGTACGGGCCACCTTCAGGATACGTATATAAGCCCTGGCTGAAAAACCAAGCTTTTCCATAGCATTTTTCAAAAGAGCGGAACCGGCAGTATCAATGGTGCAAAAATTCTTAACCTGTCCGGTTGACATTTGAGCATTGTTATAAACACCCTTAATATTTTTAAAGCGTTTTTCCTGCCTCCGCCTTGCAGCAGAAACCCTTTCGCGTATAGATAAACTGCTTTCCGGGAGGGAGTTACGGGAAAGCTGGTCAAAAGTGACAGGAACAACCTCAATGTGTATATCTATGCGGTCAAGCAGGGGACCGGATATCTTGCCAAGATACTTATGCACCAGCCCGGGCGGACAAACACAATCTTTTTCGGGATGATTGTGAAATCCGCACGGACAGGGATTCATCGAGGCTACAAGCATAAAGCCGGCCGGGTACTCCACTGAAAATTTTGCCCTTGATATAATTATGCGTCTGCTCTCAAGAGGCTGACGCATTACTTCCAGCACATGGCGTTTAAATTCAGGCAATTCGTCAAGGAACAATACCCCGTTATGTGCCAGGGATATTTCACCCGGCTGCGGAAATGAGCCTCCGCCAACAAGAGCAACATCGCTTATGCTGTGATGGGGATTGCGGAAAGGTCTGCAGGTCATAAGTGACATTCCCCGCCGGAGCTTTCCTGCAACCGAGTGGACCTTGGTAGTTTCCAAAGCCTCACTGAGAGTGAAAGGAGGCATAACAGAAGGCAGACGTCTGGCCATCATGGTCTTCCCCGCACCAGGGGAGCCTGCCATAAGTGCATGATGATTACCACCGGCGGCGACCTCGAGGGCTCTTTTTACACTTTCCTGGCCTTTCACATCCGAAAAATCATAAGGATAGCCTCCGGCAACCCCAAAAAACTCCTTCTCCGGATCAACTGTTGTAGGCCGGGGGAGCGATTCACCTTTAAAAAAAGCTGTCACCTGTGAAATATTGTCAAGCCCGTACACTTTCAGGTTATTTATAACAGCAGCCTCACGCGCATTCTCACGGGGGAGGATTATCCCCTGGAAGCCCTCTTCCCTGGACTTCAGGGCTATGGGCAACACCCCCTTTACCGGTTGCAGTCCACCGTCAAGCGACAATTCACCCATTATTATATAACTTCCGATTTTAGAGCCAGGAATTTGTCCAGAAGCGGCAAGGATACCAATTGCAAGCGTCAGGTCATAAGCCGAGCCCTCTTTGCGGAGATCGGCCGGAGCCATGTTGATAACTATTTTGCGCCCCGGCATTTTATAACCGTTTGAAACAAGGGCGGACTCGATACGCTGGTGGCTTTCTTTTACGGCACTGTCGGGCAACCCCACCAGAAAAAAGTTCACTCCCGGGCTAATATTTACTTCCACGGTTATAATGGTGGCATCGATGCCGTAGACGGCACTCCCGAAAGTTTTTACCAGCATAAGTTTTTATAAAAAAAATTGCCCCCTTTTCATTCTTTCACACATCTTACAGAAAACCCGTATGAGTGGTCATAATATGCCCTGTAAATGCCTTCCTCATGCAAGTCTACACCGCGGCCCCACGAATGACCGTCAGCATGCCCGGTAGATGTCCAAAAGAAAGCTTTCTCCCCCATTTTGTTATATGATCCCGTCAGAAACCTGTTGCCTGCAAGCAAGGCTTCAAAATTTGCAGACCCACCGGCACTGATAATAGTACCCTGATCAACCCCGCGCCAGAGTGTTTGAGAAGCCATTTCCGCCGACATGCCCAGGTGCTTCTCCAGTTCTTTCCAGTCACTGTCAGTCGGTAAGCGAAAGCCGGTGGGACAAACCCCGCGGGCTCCCTCACTGAAATCGTACTGAAGCGCCTCTCCCCACTGATACAATCCTCCGTATATTTCACAATTTTCGGGGTCATCGTCGTAGCAATATTTCTGGATCTGACCGTTATCTGACTGCTCCTGGTCGCCGGAGATCATTTCCCCCCTGTTAATGTTCTCAGCCAGCCAAACCTGGTCACCTATATCTATGGTCTTGTAAACGGCACCGTCTAAAGTATCCACATGCCACCCGTAAATACTCACCGGCTCCACTTCTTTACCGCATGAAAACAAACCGGCAAGGATACCAAAAATCAACATAAAAGGGTAAAAACGCGAAATGAAAATTATTATCATCACTTATAGAGATTTCTTTCAATATAATTAATCAGGATGTGTACAATTTTCAGGTGAATTTCCTGTGCCCTGTCAGGATACCCGGTTGCCGGGGCACGCAACTCCAGGTCGCAGAGCTCTGCAAGTTTACCTCCGTTATTACCTGTTAATCCAACTACATGTATTCCCATCTCAAGCGCTTTTTTGGCGGCATTCACAACATTTTCCGAATTTCCGCTGGTGCTTATAACAAGCAAAATATCACCTTCATTGCCGATTATTTCGACATATCTGGAATAAATATGATCAAAACCGAAGTCATTCGCAACACAAGTTATAAATGATGGATCACTGATGGCAACCGCAGGCAGGGGCGATCTGTCTTCCCTGTATTTTCCCGTCATCTCCTGCGCGAAATGGGAAGCATCGCATAAGGAGCCACCGTTACCGCAGGCAATGATTTTACCTCCCTTGCCAATAACATTGCACATTAGCCTGCCTGCTTGTTCGAGCTTTTCAAAATTGCTTTCATCAGCAATAAAAACGTCCATTGCGTTCTTTATCTCTAAAAAATCTTTTTTTATCTGTTCCATTTCAGCATCAAATGTACTAAAACATTCGTTATTAAAACAGGTACTATACAATATTTAATAAAGCATAATAAATATAAGGAATTAAAACAAAATATGCAATTTATTGAATACCAGGAATTAGTTCAACTGTTTCTAAAAAAATAAATTTGAGTTACCTTTGTATAAAATTATATCATTATGTTTGGCAGATTTTTCAGGCTCCCAAAACCAAAAAGCTTTGAATTCAAGCCACGTTACTATGACGAGAGAAAAGAAGCGTTGGAATACAGAATTGAGCAGATCAAACTGGAAATGGGGATAGAAGATGACAGTCCTGAGGCCGGTAAGTTTACAAAAGAAGAATTGCAGGCAATCAGGATCAAAGGAAATATACGCTCTGGCTTCAGAAAAAACAGGAAGGCTGTAAGGCGCTCAAATTTCAGGCTATTGCTTATCCTTTTGGTTCTGTTGCTACTTACATATTTCATTATTTTTGTTTGATCTTCTTTAAAAGATAAAAATTTCCTTTAACCCCATGCCAGATATCATTGAATTGTTACCCGATTCAGTTGCAAACCAGATCGCAGCTGGAGAGGTAATTCAAAGACCAGCTTCCGTTGTAAAAGAGCTTATGGAAAACTCCGTTGACGCGGGAAGTTCCCATATAACAGTTATTGTCAAAGATGCAGGCAAAACCCTTATAAAGGTTGTTGACAACGGCTGCGGGATGAGTGAGACAGATGCACGATTGTCTTTTGAAAGGCATTCCACATCGAAGATCCACAGCGCCGACGATCTGTTTGCCATACGCACGATGGGCTTCCGCGGCGAAGCCCTTGCTTCAATTGCAGCCATCGCGGAAGTTGAAATGCAGTCTCGCCCTCATGAGGAGGAGCTTGGGACATCAATCGTTATCAGGGGGTCCAGGCTGGTATCACAGGAACCTTCAGCCTGCAGCGCGGGTACTGCAATATCAGTTAAGAACCTTTTTTTCAATGTACCGGCCCGCCGCAAATTCCTGAAAAAAAATACAACAGAATTAAAACATATACTTACTGAATTTCAGCGTGTAGCACTTGCATGTCCGGAAACGGAATTTTCCTTTCACCACAACAATACCGAGATACTTCATCTGCCTCCGGCAAACCTGCGGCAGCGTATAATGAATGTTTTCGGCAAAAACATTAACCAGCAGCTTATAGATATCAAAACACAAACCGGGGTGATTAACATACAAGGTTTTACAGGTAAACCTGAATTTGCAAAAAAAACCTTCGGTGAGCAGTTCTTTTTTGTCAACAACAGGTTTATGAAGCACCCCTATCTGCACAAAGCTGTACAGCAGGCATATGAAAAGATCCTGCCTCAGGATGCTATCGCTTCATACTTTATCTATTTTGAAGCCGATCCCTCATCGATTGACATCAATATACACCCCACCAAAACCGAAATAAAATTTGAAAACGAGCAGGCTATCTGGCAAATACTTAATGCTTCAGTTAAAGAGGCTCTTGGAAAATACAACATAACACCCTCACTTGATTTTGACACACAAGGATTGATTGACATTCCGGCTCCTGACAGGGACAGACCGTTAAAGTCACCCGAGATCCCCGTGAATTTCGATTACAACCCCTTTGAAGAGGAAAAAACCTATAAAAGAAAAGAAGAGTTTCACAAAACGGGAAGTGAAAAATATGAAAACTGGGAAGAGCTTTACAAAGGTTTTCATTCAGCCCCCGGCAACGAACCGGCAAGTAAATCACAAACAGACATGGGTGACAAAGAAGGAGGGAGTTCCGGTCTGTTTGAAACAACTTTGTGTACACCGGTTTTAATGCAGCTTAAAAATAAATATATACTAACACCAGTGAAATCGGGCTTAATGATAGTTGATCAGAAACGTGCACATGAGCGAATACTTTTTGAAAAATATTACGGGGCAATCGGGTCAGGTTCAGGAATTGCACAACAAAACCTTTACCCGGTAAGCATCGAGCTCAGTTCAGCCGATTATGCCTTAATGGATGAGCTTTTGGGCGACATGGCCAACCTTGGTTTCGATATACGCAATTTGGGGCACAATACACTTGTGGTTTACGGTTGTCCTGCCGACACTGGAGAATGCAATCCAAAGGAGATGATTGAAAAGCTCCTTCAGGAATACAAAGATACAGCCAGTGTAAAAGAGGATATAAAAGAGAAGCTGGCACTTTCCGTTGCAAGAGCCTCTTCGGTCAGAAACAAGGGACTCTCCCCCGAAGAGATGCAGGAGATAATTGACAAATTATTTGCCTGCCAAATGCCAAACTACTCTCCCGGGGGGAAACCAATAATTAAAATCATAAAAATGGAAGAGATAGAAAAAAAATTAAAGTAAAAAATTAACTCACAAAGAGAAAATGTTGAATATATTTGTTAACCTGAAACAGTAATAATATACTACAATGATAGGAAGATTCGGAGGAATACCTCCAGTTGTAAAGAATTTGCTGATTATAAACATCCTGATGCTGTTTATCTCTTTTGTATTCAGCAGCAATTTCGGTATGGATCTGAACCGCGATCTGGGATTGTTCTTTTTTGAATCACCTCATTTCGAGCCATACCAGATAGTAACCCATATGTTTATGCATGGTGGACTGGCACATTTGTTCTTCAACATGTTTGCCCTCTGGATGTTTGGAAGAGTTCTTGAAACAGTGTGGGGGGGAAAGCGTTTTTTTATATATTTTTTTACTACAGGTATCGGAGCTGCATTTCTCCATACGCTGGTAAACTACATTGAAGTTCAGTCAGCTATGGCCAACCTGTCACCCGAGCAGATTGCAACCGTTAAAGATGAGGGGACCCAGCTTTTAATGAGCGGTCGCAACTATGTTGACGACAGCATGGCAAACCTCAACCTGGCATATAACATTCCTACCGTCGGGGCATCCGGAGCCGTTTTCGGGGTACTATTGGCCTTTGGCATGCTTTTCCCAAATACTCAACTTTTACTGCTTTTTCCACCCATTCCAATCAAGGCAAAATATTTTGTAATTGCCTACGGTGTAATTGAACTTTATCTGGGGCTCACACAGCCGGGTAGCAATATTGCCCATTTTGCCCACCTTGGCGGAATGCTGTTCGGATTCATACTGATAAAATACTGGAACAGGAGTAGACGAAATTTTTTCTGAATCCGTTTGAGGTTATGGCAATTTTATTAAAATGTGAAGACCACAATGGGTATATACGATGAAATAATTCAATCTTTTAAAAAGGGTACTGTCCTGACAAAACTTATATATGTAAACATTGCTGTGTTTGTGGTTATCAAGTTTGTCCAGGTTTTATTCTTTTTGTCAGGTTACCCCGGGGATGAAACCGAATTCATTGTCGACTGGCTGGCAATCCCGGCCAACATTCCGTCATTGCTTACAAAGCCGTGGACAATCATAACCTACATGTTCCTGCATGTAGGTTTTATCCACATTCTTTTCAATATTTTGTGGCTGTACTGGTTCGGCCGTATATTCCTGCAGTATCTATCAGAAAGGAAAATGCTTGGGGTTTACATTCTCGGAGGCCTTGCCGGGGCCCTTTTCTACATTGCCTCATTCAACCTTTTCCCCGCATTTGAAGATGTGGTGCTTATGTCCCGCGCCCTTGGCGCATCTGCAGCAGTGCTTGCCATTGTAATTTCCATCTCCGTTTATGTTCCCGAGTACACTATTTATCTACTGTTTCTCGGTCCGGTCAGGATAAAATACATTGCCGTTGTTATTGTCATACTCGATATACTCAACATTGCCTCGCACAACGCCGGCGGACACATTGCGCACCTTGGAGGGGCATTTTTCGGATACATGTTTATAAGTCAGTATCGCAAGGGAAAAGATCTGACCAAAGGTGTATTGTGGGCTGTTGACAATCTTGCAACCTTCCTTAAGCCAAGGAAGAAAATCAGGGTAACCTACAGAAACGAAACCCCGAAAACAGATTACGAATACAACAAACAAAAAGCAGAGAAACAGAAGGTAATTGACAATATTCTTGAAAAGATCTCCAAATCAGGCTATGAAAGCCTCACCAAAGAAGAAAAGGAGATACTATTCAAAATGAGCAGCAGAAATAACTGATAAACTTTCAATTTATAAGCAATCCGGCTCCCGCCAGTTTAAAAGGGAAGTTTTCTCAAATCTGCATTTCCGCCAGAGACAATAATACCTGCTTTTTTTCCTCTGAACTCCTCCTTTCTTTTAATCACGGCAGCCAATGCAACTGCCGAAGAGGGTTCAACAATTATTTTCATCCTCTCCCATATAAGCTGCATGGCACTTACTATTGCCGGTTCATCTACGGTTATTATCTCATCGGTATATTTACAAATGATTTTAAATGTAAGCCTCCCAAGAGGCATTAGAAGTCCATCGGCCACTGTATTGGGCGGAACTGCAGGCTGCAGCTCTCCGCTCACAAAGGAGCGGTATGCATCGTCGGCATTTTCGGGTTCTCCGGCAATTACTGTGATGTCCGGTTTTTCATGTTTTGCCCAAATCGCGGTTCCGCTCAGCAAACCACCACCTCCAACAGGGGCAACAATTATATCGAGATCACCTTGCTGCTGCATCAGTTCCCTGGCGGCTGTACCCTGACCGCAAACAATGTTAAAGTCATTATAGGCATGTATGAAAGTTGCCCCCGTTTCCCTTATGATCTGGTTTAAAGTTTCTTCCCTGGACTCTAAAGTAGGCTTGCAATATCTGATCTCTGCACCGTATCCGGCCACAGCCTTTTTTTTAACTTCGGGAGCGGTTTCCGGCATTGCTATGTAAGCCTTTATCCCCCGCTTCATGGCAGCCAGAGCCAATGCAGCTGCATGATTCCCTGAAGAGTGTGTAGCCACACCTTTTGCCGCTTCTTCCTCTTTAAGGGAAAAAACTGCATTGATCGCTCCACGGGCTTTGAATGCACCGGCTTTTTGAAAATTCTCACATTTGAAATAGAGCTTACAACCAGCAATTTCATTTATTGCCGATGAGCTCATAACCGGTGTGCGGTGTATATAAGGTTCAATCCTTATATGTGCCTTCTCAATATCTTCAAATGAAGGAATTTTTAAATCTTCCATATTTTAAAACTATTTAAACCCAGCTCCGGTAATTGTAACCTGTGCACTGAAAAGTCAAAAAATTCAAACCCTCCAATTTATGCTTTTTCAGAGACTGAACCAAATATTCTACAGGTAACATATTATAAAGATCTTAATCTAAAGTCAACAAATCATTGTAACTTTGCATAAAAAATATATGCAGGAACAAAACGATTTAAAAATAATTGAAAAAGCCTGGGAAAATAGAGATTTTTTAAAAGAGGAGGATACGAAAGAAGCAATTCACCGAACAATAGAAAACCTTGACAAGGGTAAAGCAAGGGTTGCCCAGCCTGTTGACGGTGACTGGAAAGTGAATGAATGGATTAAAAAAGCTGTAATACTGTATTTCGCCATAACCAATATGGAGCCGGCAAAAGCCGGTCCGCTTGAATTTCACGATAAAATCCCCCTAAAGAGCGGTTATGACAACCTGGGGGTAAGGGTAGTACCCCATGCTGTAGCCCGCTACGGTGCCTTTTTGGCCAAAGGTGTAATTATGATGCCTTCATATGTAAACATAGGGGCATATATTGATCAGTACACAATGGTAGACACATGGGTTACCGTTGGTTCCTGCGCTCAGATAGGAAAAAACGTTCACCTGAGCGGAGGTACAGGCATCGGCGGAGTTCTCGAACCGGTCCAGTCAGCACCCGTTATTATTGAAGACAATTGTTTCATAGGCTCCCGCTGCATTATAGTTGAAGGTGTAAGGATTGAAAAAGAAGCTGTACTGGGAGCCAATGTAGTTCTCACCTCTTCAACGAGGATAATAGATGTAACAGCCAAAAATCCTGTTGAATTAAAAGGGGCCATCCCCGCACGTTCAGTGGTTATTCCCGGCAGTTTTACAAAAGAATTTCCCGCCGGCAATTATCAGGTCCCTTGTGCTCTTATAATTGGAAAAAGGAAAGAATCAACCGATCTTAAAACATCCCTGAATGAAGTTTTAAGGGAGTATGATGTAGCCGTTTAACTGTTAAAGGCAGCTGGTATATCAGCAGTAATAACGGCATAAAATGAAAAACACCTAATAAATTAAATCATGTTTGATCCTGAAGATCTGAACAAAGCATATAAAACCCTTGAAAAAGGGGGGGTAATAATATATCCCACCGACACTATCTGGGGTATTGGTTGCGACGCAACAAATGAGACAGCCGTTGAGCGGATTTTTTCAATTAAAGACCGCAAGGATAAAAAACAAATGCTGCTGCTTGTAAGCAAAACAGAAATGATTCATTCATACGTAGAAGAAGTGCCACAGATAGCCTACACTTTTATAGAATCGGCCGAGGCTCCTCTGAGCATAATATTTCAGGGGGCAAAAAACCTGCCTCCCGGTCTGACCGGAGGCGACAATACCATTGGGATAAGAATTGCAATGGATGATTTTTGCAAAAAGCTAATAGAGAAGCTTGGGAAGCCCATTGTATCCACCTCAGCCAATGCAGCCGGGGAGCCTTATCCGGCAAAATTTAATCAAATCAGTGATCATATAAAGGAATCTGTAGATTACATTGTTCGCTGGCGTCAGGATGAGAATCGCAAGTCAACGCCCTCTGAAATAATCAAGTTCGGGGACAAAGGTGAGGTAATAAAAATCCGCTGACATTTTCCAGTCAAACGTCGAAAAGTCCATCCGGGGTGTCAATAACAACAACTTTTTCATCCTCATCAACAGAAACAATAAAGTCATCATGCAAGGGTACCATAATCTCCTTTCCCCAGTAATTCAATACCATTACAGTATGCCCGTGCATATCTATTACATCTTTAACCTCTCCTGCAGGGCCGAAACTTTTATCTTTCACATAAAAGCCTTCCAGATCCAAATTTTTTAAACTATCACTCTCTTTGCACTGCTTCAGACAGGAGGGTTCTTCTATATATACTTCACACTTGACAAGCCTTGATGCTTTATCGATACTGTTTATATCGTCAAATTTCACGAAAGCAGTTTCCTCGCTTTTAATATCAAACGATTCAATGAAAAAAGGAACCGGCAGTCCGTCAATCATAACAAACAGCGGTTCCCCGGTCATTAACTCCCTTCCGGGTATAAATGAAAGGCTCATTGAAAGCTCCCCGCCATACCCGTGCGTTTTCAAAATAAAGCCCAGGAATTTCAATTCCTTATTGTAAGGCATTTGAAAAAGTTTAGTGAAAAAAATTGCAGGCGGATAAAATTGAAGGGAACTTCCCCGGCGGCTGGTTACTCTTTCTCCTGCTCGTTGTTGCCGGAATCCTCTCCACTCTTTTCCTCATCTTTTGCTGAAGATTTCTTCTTCTCATCTTCCTTTCCCTCTTCACCGGAAGCCTCTGCAGATGGTTCGGCAGCTTTTTTCTCTTCCTTTGCAGTCTCTTTGGATTCATCAGCCTCTTCCTTCTTCTCTTTGGAAGCATCTTTCTTCTCTTCCGCGGAAGCTTCCTGGGAGGACGGCTCAGTCTCTTTCTTCCCCTCTTCAGCCTTTCCGGCGGAATCCTTGCCACCGGAAGGTTCCTCGGCTGACTCCTCGGCAGCCTGGTCAGCCTGCTTTTTGGCTATTTCTTTCTCCCTGGTTTCACGAACCTTCGATTCAGCTTCATGTCTTTTTGCAGCCTCCTCATCCTTTTTGCTCAACACACTCTTCCGCTTCGCCTCAATTTTGGCTTCCTTTTCCTTTAGCCATTCATTAAAACGTGCTTCAGCCTCTTCCTCGGTTAAAGCACCTTTTTTAACACCGGTCAGAAGGTGTTTTTTCATTAATACCCCTTTGTAAGAGAGGATAGCTCTACATGTATCTGTAGGTTGAGCGCCCTTTAGCAGCCAATCTAATGCTCTATCAAAATCAAGTTTAATAGTAGCAGGATTTGTGTTGGGATCGTAGAAACCGATCCTTTCAATATTTCTGCCATCCCGTGGCGCCCTGCTATCAGCTATTACAATGTTGTAATACGGCCTTTTTTTCCTGCCGCGTCTTGCTAATCTGATCTTTACAGGCATGCTCTCTTTAAAATTAAAATTTAACCTACTTTTTTATAATGGGTGCAAAGATATAATAAATATTATTATTTATAAATGGATACCAGCTATTTAATAAAAATAAGAATATTTTTTTTTGCTGCAGCACCCGGCCTTAATATAAACTGCTGGCATTCAAAGGCTGATGACTACAGCTACTACAGCTATCATAGAAAATTTTTTGTAAGTATTAAAACTGACTTCTTCAAATTTTTGTAATTTTATGTTTTTCCCAACCGGCAATCATTTTTCATAACCTTTTTAAATTCACCTTGTTCCAATGAAGTTTTTTACGCATCTTCACGTTCACACCCAGTATTCTATACTTGACGGCGCCTGCAAGATTCCGGTTCTGTTTGACAAGGCAGTTGAAAACGGGATGAAATCCCTTGCCATAACCGATCATGGCAACATGTTCGGAGTCAAGCAGTTTCACAATGAATCAAAAAAAAGGGGCGTCAAGCCCATAATAGGTTGCGAAGTTTATGTTGCCGAAAAAAGCCGTTTTGAAAAATCCGGACGTGAGGACCGCAACTGTTATCACCTTATACTCCTTGCAAAAAATAAAACAGGTTATCAAAACCTCTTGAAGCTTGTCTCTTTAGGGTACATAGAAGGTTTTTATTATAAACCGCGCATTGACGAAGAATTGCTTGCAAAATACTGTGAAGGACTTATTGCCTGCTCTGCCTGCCTGGGAGGTGAGATACCCAAGGCAGCGGTAAATGACGGGCCGGAAAAAGCCGGAGAGCTTGCTTTGAGGTACAGTAAAATATTTGGCCAGGATTTTTACCTTGAACTGCAAAGGCACCCTTCCGGCGACCCGGCAATTGACAATGAAGTATATAACGTTCAAAAAGAGGTGAACAGCACCCTGCTTGATCTGTCCAAAAAACACGATATAAAGGTTGTTGCATCCAATGATGTCCATTTTATCAATAAAGAAGATGCCGGCGCACACGACCGGCTTATTTGCCTGAACACCGGAAGGGAAATAGATGACCCTCAAAGGCTCAGATATACATGCCAGGAATACTTCAAATCACCTGAGGAGATGTGGGAACTGTTTGCCGACATACCTGAAGCCCTGGAAAACACAATGGAGATAGCCGAAAAAGTCGAATTTTACGAGCTTGACAGTCCGCCAATCATGCCCGATTTCCCTATCCCCGAGGATTTTAATGATGAAGACAAATATCTTTATCACTTAACCTACGAAGGGGCAAAGAGCCGCTACAAAATCATAACCGATGAGCTGAAAGAGCGAATAGATTTTGAATTGAGTGTTATAAGGAAAATGGGATTTTCGGGTTATTTTTTGATCGTACAGGATTTTCTCCATGCGGCAAGGGAAATGGGTGTCTCAGTCGGACCCGGAAGAGGTTCGGCAGCAGGATCGGTTGTAGCATATTGCAACAGGATAACAGATGTTGACCCCATGGAATACAATCTGCTCTTTGAGCGCTTTCTCAATCCCGACAGAATATCTATGCCGGATATTGACATAGACTTTGACGAAGAGGGGCGCGATAAAATTCTCAGGTGGGTTGTTGACAAATACGGAAAGAACAGGGTTGCAAACATTATTACTTTCGGCACAATGGCGGCCAAAATGGCAATCAGGGATGTTGCACGAATACAAAAAGTACCCCTCTCCGAAGCAGACAAGCTTGCAAAACTTGTTCCCGAAAGGCCCGGAACATCACTTAATAAGGCTTTCCACGAAGTAACCGAACTGGATCAGGCGCGAAAGAAAGGAAGCGAAGATATAGTAAAAACACTAAGGTATGCAGAAATTCTTGAAGGATCGGTGAGACACACCGGTGTCCACGCCTGCGGGATTATTATCTCCAAGGATGAACTTACCGAACATGTACCTGTCTGCACAAGTAAAGATTCCGAGCTGCTTATAACCCAGTATGACGGGAACCATGTGGAAAGCGTGGGCATGCTTAAAATGGACTTCCTTGGCCTGAAAACACTATCCATTATTAAAGATGCCGTTGAGACTATTGCTAAATCAAAAAATGAGAGAGTAGACTTTCAGGAAATCCCCCTGGATGATAATAAAACATATGAGCTTTTCAGCCGGGGAGATACCACAGCGATCTTCCAGTTCGAATCCTCCGGCATGAAAAGATACCTGCGTGAGCTCAAACCCAACCGGTTTGAAGACCTTATAGCCATGAATGCCCTCTACCGGCCGGGCCCCATGGAATATATACCATCATATATTATGCGCAAGCAGGGCAAGGAAAAAATTGATTATGACCTGCCGGTGATGGAAAAATACCTGCATGAAACTTACGGGATTACAGTATACCAGGAGCAGGTAATGCTGCTCTCTCAAGCATTGGCTGGGTTTACAAGCGGTCAGGCAGACTCCCTTCGAAAAGCCATGGGGAAAAAGAAAAAAGCCGAAATGGACAAGCTGAAGACATTGTTCATTGAAGGATGCAGGAATAAAGGATATGAGGAAAAACTTGCCCTCAAGATATGGGGAGACTGGGAAGCTTTTGCACAGTATGCATTCAATAAATCACATTCAACGTGCTACGCCCTTATAGCATTCCGTACAGCCTACCTTAAAGCGCACTATCCCGGTGAATTCATGGCTGCCGTACTCAGCAGGAACATCTCCGACATAAAGAAGATAACAATCTTCATGGATGAATGCAAACGCCTTGGTATTTCTGTTCTTGGACCGGATGTAAACGAGAGTGAACTAAAATTCACGGTAAACAAGGAGGGGAATATACGCTTCGGTCTGGGCGCGATAAAAGGAGTTGGAGAAAGTGCAGTTCTGAAAATAGCAAGTGAGCGCCAGTCGAACGGGCCTTTTAAAAATATTTTTGATTTTGTTGAACGTGTTAACCTGCACTCAGTAAATAAAAGGTGTATGGAGGCTCTGGCCGCTTCGGGAGCATTTGACAGTTTCGGGGATGTCTCGAGACATCAGTTCTTTGCTCCCGACAGCAAAGGAAACACATTTATCGAGAAGCTGGTCAGGTACGGAAGTAAAGTCCAGGAAGACAGGCAAAACAGTCAGGCTCTTTTATTTGATCAATCCAATGGTTTTGAATTCCCAAAACCGGAAATACCAAATGGGGGTGAATGGTCTAAAATTGAAAAGCTAAACAAAGAGCGTGAACTGATAGGGATCTTCCTTTCAGCACATCCTCTGGATGATTTCAGGCTTGAGATTGAGAATTTCACAACAAATTCTCTCTCTGAATTGGCTGATCCTGAAAAAATGAAAAACAAAGAGATAACTGTAGCCGGTATTGTAACCTCGGCAAAAGAAGCCACGACAAAAAAAGGGACCCCATTCGGAAGACTTACCATAGAAGACTACACCGACTCACACGAGCTTACCCTTTTCAGCAAAGATTATATCAACTTTAAAAATTTCTTTGTTAAAGACTGTCCCCTTTTGATAAAAGGGAAAGTGCAGCCAAAGTTCAACAGGGAAAACGAACTTGAACTGAAGGTCAAAAACATAAACCTTCTATCCAATATTAAAGATGATTTTATTAAAAGCATAACGCTGGAAATCCCTCTTTCCGAAATAAATGATGAGATGATAGGGGAACTTAAAACAATTGCAGAAAGGAACAAGGGTAAAAGTATTCTCAAGTTCAAAATAAAAGACGAATTGAATAACATTTCGGTCAATATGTTTTCAAGAGCCTGGCACGTAAAATTAACAGACGAATTCAGGGCTTTTATAGAGAAAAATCCAAACATCGAAACCCTTATTAACTAAAATTGCTTTTTTTTTAATTTATCTTTGCATAAGTTTTAAAAATTTGAACTAAAAAACTTTGTTATGACCGTAGAAGTAACAGAAAAAAATTTTGAAGAGATTGTTCTTAACTCAGACAAACCTGTTTTGCTTGACTTTTGGGCTGAATGGTGCGGCCCCTGCCGTGTAATTGCCCCCTATATAAAAGAGCTGGGCGAAGAATTCAAAGACAAGGCCGTAGTCGGCAAGGTAAATGTAGACGAAAATTCGGGCATTGCCTCAAAGTACGGCATAAGAAATATACCTACAGTTCTTTTTATCAAAAATGGCGAAGTAGCCGACAAACTTGTGGGAGTTGTCCCCAAAAAGAACCTTGCTGCCAAGCTGAATGAACTTCTGTAGAGTCAATACAGCAGTAGTAAATAGATAGTGCTCGCGGGCGCGGTGTAAAGATATGCCTTTTTAAAAACGGCAGACAATAAGTTTTGGAGGATGCCTTAAGGTAAGTGAAGAATCAAACAGTCATGATCTCCTCTTCTTTCTTTTCAAGCATTTCATCCACCCTTGAAATGTATTTGTCATGGAGTTTCTGAACATCCTCCTCTGCTGATTTTTCCATATCTTCCGAGAGCCCTTTCTTTTGCAGTTTCTTCAACTCATCATTGGCTTCCCTTCTGGCATTCCTTATGCTGACCTTTGCATTTTCACCTTCTCCCCTGACCTGCTTCACAAGCGTTTTACGCCTTTCTTCGGTCAGGGCGGGCACCACAATACGGAGAACCTCTCCGTTGTTTATGGGGTTGAAGCCCAGATTTGCATGAAGGATCGCCTTTTCTATGGGCTCAAGCATGCTCTTTTCCCAAGGCTGGACCATAATGGTTCTTGCATCGGGGGTATTGATGTTGGATACCTGATTCAACGGTGTGTTGGTACCATAGTATTCAACCGTAACTCCGTCAAGCATATGCGGACTTGCTTTTCCGGCACGCAATCTTGAAAGTTCATTACTGAGGTGGTTAACAGACTTTTCCATCTTTTCCTCAGCCATTTCAATAATTAAATTCACGTCATCTTCCATAGCAAAAAATTTTAATTTCTGACAAGAACTTAAATATATCTATTTTTCAATTAATGTTCCAACTTTTTCACCTGAAATAATTGCTTTAAGATTGCCTTCGGTATTCATGTTGAAAACAACTATTTTAATATTGTTTTCCCTGCAAAGAGTAAAAGCGGTCAAATCCATCACACCAAGGTTCCGCTTGTAGGCGTCATCAAATGACAGCCGCGAAAATTTTTCAGCATCAGGATCAGTCTCAGGGTCAGACGAATAAACTCCGTCAACTCTTGTCCCCTTAAGCAGTACCTCGGCATTTATCTCGGCGGCTCTTAGTGCGGCGGTTGTATCGGTCGTAAAATAAGGGTTTCCTGTCCCACCTGTAAATATAACGATTTCACCTCTTTTCAGGGCCTGATCGGCAGCATAATGGCTGAACCCCTCTCCGACAGGTTCCATCCTGATAGAGGTAAAAAGGCGGACCTTTGCCCCCTGCTTTTCCAAAACAGACTGAAGTGCAAGTCCGTTAATCACGGTAGCCAGCATACCCATATAATCACCTTTTACCCTGTCTAAACCAAAGTCAATACCTTTTAGCCCCCTGAAGATATTCCCCCCCCCGATAACGATGCTGATTTCAACACCCATATCGGCTGCCGTTCTTATCTCTTTTGCATATTTTAAAAGAATGGCTGTGTCAATCCCATACTGGTTGCCCGAGAGAGATTCGCCGCTTAATTTGAGGAGTATACGCTTATAGGCTGTCATAATCTTTTTGTTATATTAAACGAAGTTATCAAATATACTTCGTTTTAGCGGCAAATATTGCAAAAAAAAGGAGAGCCGAAGCTCTCCTTGATTTATCAGCCAGTCAATGAATATCTTAAAAACCCTGTAACCTTAACTTCTCTGTCTGATTCCTGAAGGTACTGCCGTACCGTTTTTTTGCTGTCCCTGGTATAATCCTGCTCAAGCAGGGTACTTTCCTTGAAAAACTTATTCAGTTTACCTTGTGCAATTTTTTCTTGAATATTTTCCGGCTTACCCTCCTGTTTTGCCTGCTCCTTTCCTATTTCTAACTCCTTGTCAATAATATCCTGAGGCACTCCTTCCTTATCAACAGAAACAGGATTCATGGCGGCAATCTGCATTGCTACATTCCTGCCTACTTCAGTATCTACATTCTTGTTGAAACCAACAAGAGTAGCAAGCTTATTTCCGGGATGGATATACGGAATAACTCTTGCTGCCTCTAGTTTATCATAATAGGAAAGCTCGATCTTTTCCCCTATGATACCGATCTGGTCTGTTATATGATCAATTACCCTGCGTTCGTCCAGATTCAGTTCTTTAAGTTCATCAACAGAACCGGGCTGCTTTTCAAGTGCAAGGTTAACTATAGAATCTGCCAATTTGACAAACTCATCATTTTTTGCAACAAAGTCAGTTTCACAATTAAGAACCACAATCACACCAAAGTTTTCCTCAGAATTGGTCTTTGCCAAAGCTACACCTTCGCTTGCTTCGCGGTCAGCCCTCTTGTTTGCTGCGGCTTGTCCCTTTTTTCTGATATATTCAACTGCTGCATCAAAATCGCCTCCTGTTTCCCTGAGAGCCTTTTTGCAGTCCATCATGCCGGCACCGGTATAATCTCTAAGCTTTTTTACTTCGGATGCACTAATTTCACTCATAATTTAAAAATATTAGTATATTTTATATCTGTTGTTATTTACCTTCTTCAGTTTTACTCTCACCGGATCCAGACTCCTCCGGTTTCTTATCAGGTTGTTTTTCAGCAGCTTCAGAAGCCTTATCCTTTTGCTTTTCGCTTTCAGAAGAAGAGGCGTCCGAACCTGGCTCATCCCCTTCTTTTACCAATTGCTCACTGGGTGATGCCGATTTAACAGGATCTTCCTTCTTCCTTGATTTCCTTGCCCTGGTCTTTCTCTGACCTGTCTTTTCCTTATCTTTTTTCTCCGGGCTTTTCTTCTCCTTGGCTGCAGCTTCCTTCTCCTTCTCGGCTTTTCTCTCCTCAAGTCCTTCGGTGATAGCCTTTGCAACAATGTCAATTATATGCGCGATTGACTTTGAAGCATCATCATTGGCAGGTATGGGAAAATTTACCATATTGGGATCGGAATTGGTATCCACAATTGCAAAAACCGGGATATTTAGCCTGTTGGCCTCCCGAACCGCAATATATTCCTTGGAAACATCAACCACAAAAAGTGCAGCCGGCAGACGTGTCATATCGGCAACACTTCCAAAGTTCTTTTCCAGCTTTGCACGCTGACGCATTATCTGCAGCCGTTCTCTCTTGGCCATATTGTCAAAAGTTCCGTCAGTGGCCATTTTATCAATCTGGGATATTTTTTTCACAGCCCTTCGTATGGTCGGAAAATTAGTTAGCATACCGCCCGGCCATCTTTCTGTGACATACGGCATATTTGTCGGCTTGATACTTTCGGCAACAATATCTTTAGCCTGTTTCTTGGTAGCTACAAAGAGAATTTTCCTGCCTGACTTGGCTATCTGTTTCAGGGCATTGGCAGCTTCTTCAAGCTTAACAACAGTCTTGTGTAAATCGATTATATGTATCCCGTTGCGCTCCATAAAAATATAGGGAGCCATTGCGGGATTCCATTTTCTTCTCAGGTGACCGAAATGGACTCCGGCCTCCAGCAACTCATTAAAATTTGTTCTTGGCATTGATTTATTTTTAAATTAGTTTACATTCTTTATTTGTCAACCGCCGGGTAGTTTCATTAAAGTGAAAGTCCTGCCGGTTTAGATACTAAACTACCGGAGAAGATCTCCTTTTTATCTCTTGCTGAACTGGAACTGCTTGCGGGCTTTTGGTTGCCCCGGCTTCTTACGTTCAACTTCGCGGGGATCCCTGGTAACAAATCCATGATTTTTCAATGTTGTTTTATATTCTGGATTTACCCTGATCAGGGCTCTTGTAATTGCATGACGCAGCGCCTCTGCCTGTCCTTTTATCCCTCCGCCAGACAGAACGGTTTTTATGTCATATTTACCTTTCAGCTCCAGAACATCCAGGGGCTGTTCAACAACATACCGTAACTGGGGATTAGGAAAGTAATCCTTAAATTCCCGGTTATTAATGGAAATGTTTCCTTTACCTTCATTTATGTACACCCTGGCAATTGCTTCCTTTCTCCTGCCAACTGCATTGATATATTCCATATCCCTAACTGATTGAATTTAAATTAATTTTTTTGGTTTTTGAGCTTTATGGGGATGCTCGCTTCCTGCATAAACGTGAAGATTCTTGAATATTGCCCTTCCAAGCCTGTTTTTGGGCAGCATACCCTTTACTGCTTTCTCTATCACTACGACCGGATTTTTATCCATCTGCGACCTGACATTGATAGAACGTTGTCCGCCAGGATAACCACTGTAGCGAACATAGTGCCTGTCATCGAGCTTTTTGCCCGTAAGGCGAACCTTTTCTGCATTTATCACTATCACATTGTCTCCGCAATCAATGTGTGGGGTAAAGTTTGCCTTATGCTTGCCTCTCAATATTTTTGCAACTTTGGAAGTAAGCCTTCCCAAAACCTGATCTGTTGCGTCAACCAGAATCCACTCCTTTTTAACGTTCTCCTTGTTGGCCGAAACGGTTTTGTAACTCAATGTATCCACTTTAATCGCTTTATTTTTTATTCCTTAATTTTCAATATTTTTTGATTAACGGACTGCAAAAATACAATTATTTTTGTTATTACAATAATTTTATAACAATTTATTGTTGATAAACATAACCGAGAGGGTATGTTGAAACTCACCTGTTAAAAACACGCTTGAAAAAGGGGTGGGGGTAACTTTTTTTGCTTTATGTTTATGTACTCTTTAATTTTGCCCTTACTTCAGATAGCAAAAAAACTGTAACATTTTTTCAATGCAAAGACTTAACCGTAACTTTTTCACACGTGACGTTCTGATTGTAGCCCCCCAACTGCTGGGCAAATACATTGTGAGAAGATTCAGCGACGGTACCACCAGGCACTACCTTATAACTGAAACCGAGGCATACAGGGGGGAAGAAGACAAGGCATGTCATGCACGCAAAGGCAAAACCCCCCGTACCAGGGTTATGTACGGGGAAGGTGGCTTGGTTTATGTTTACCTTGTATACGGGATCCACTGGATGCTGAATATTGTAACAGGAGATGAAAACCATCCGCAGGCGGCACTTATAAGGAGTATTAAAAACATTGAGGGGCCGGGAAGGGTAACAAGACATCTTTATATTGATAAAGCCTTTTACGGGGAAGACCTCACAGGCTCAACCAGGTTATGGCTGGAGGAGGGTATCCGGCCACCTCATTACACTGCCGGTCCGAGGATAGGGATTGAATATGCAGGGGATAAATGGAAAAACAAGCCCTGGAGATTTAAAACAGACAAGCCGGACTGATATTTAAGATCCGGAACTAACTACAACTCTTAGAAATGAAGAAATATAAGCTGGTAAAGCACATTGCAGGATGGGCGGTGTTTCTGACAACACTGGCAGTTTATCTCTTTACTCTGGAGCCTGCAATAAGCTTCCACAACAGCGCCGAACTAACTGCTGCGGCCAGCAAGCTGCAGGTGGGGCTTCCTCCCGGATCGCCTTTTTTCCTGCTTTCAGGCCGTCTCTTTTTAATGTTTGCTCCGGGTGCCGAAAATGTGGCTTTTTCGGTGAACATCCTCTCAGCAGTTGCCGGGGCATTTGTTGTTCTGTTTTTATATCTGACAATTACACGCCTTGCTGAAAAAATAATCTTTTCAGACAACGAGCCCGGCCCGGATAAAATTCTGGTTATTACAGGCAGCGGCATTGCCGGCGCACTGGCACTTGCCTTTTCAGGTTCCTTCTGGTCGGTAGCAACAGAGGCCAACACATGGGTGCTCTCTCTTTTTTTAACCGCCACGATCTTATGGGCAATTTTAAAATGGGAAGCAGCAGCAGAACGGCCCGGAGCTAACCGCTGGATAGTACTCACCGCTTTTCTTGCCGGAATTTCAACAGGAGTAAACCTTGCAGCTTTGCTTGTAATCCCGGCGGCAGTTTTTGTGGTTTATTTCAAAAAATATAATATCAAATTAAAGGGGTTTCTGATTGCCGCATTTGTTTCAATAATCATAATGGCAGGTATCAGATACGGTGTTGTCTTTGGAGTGCCGTTTTTGCTTTCACTTTTTGAGCTGCTTTTTGTAAATGGCCTGCAACTGCCTTTTGAAAGCGGTACAATCTTTTTCATAATTCTTTTGTCATCACTTCTTATTTACGGGTTGTACGCAACAGCTCAAAAAGCAAGACCGGTTTTTCATACCGTTTTGCTTTGTACAACAATGGTGCTTATAGGATACTCATCTTTCTCGCTGGTAATTATCCGCTCTTCAGCCAATCCCCCAATAAATCATGGAAATCCGGACGACATTTTCTCATTTATTGAATATCTAAGGGATGGTGAAAAAACCAGCAAAACCTATACATACGCTCCCAGTATTAACCTTCAGTCCGCGATCGGAGAGATGCAAAGCAATTATGTGCGCCAAAGCGGAAGATATATCAATTCAACCGGAAACAATCTAAAACCTGAAAGTACAGAACCTGACACTGAGCTAGGTGACCATTTAAGCCACAAACTTGGTTATATTTATGGCCGTTACTTCATGTGGAACTTTGCAGGCAGGCAAAACGACCTGCCGGGCGA
Organism: Bacteroidota bacterium; assembly: GCA_003554865.1. Lineage (GTDB taxonomy): Bacteria > Bacteroidota > Bacteroidia > Bacteroidales > PUMT01 > PUMT01. The sequence continues at coordinate 29,227 of PWHJ01000191.1, forward strand.
TTACGGGATTCAGCGGGGAAACTGGATAAGCGGCATAATTCCGCTCGACGAAAAACGCCTTGGTTTAAGGGATTATCTCCCCTACAGGCTCAGGAAAAACAAAGGTGAAGCCAAATATTACATGCTGCCGCTTCTGATAGGTCTGGCGGGCTTTCTGTTACATCTGCAAAAAAGACGCAGGGAATGGTTTGCAATCTTATTGCTTTTTTTGTGCAGCGGTATCTTCTTTGCCCTGACAATGAGTTTTACCAATCTACAAGAGCCTGAAAAGGATTATCTTTTTCTCGGCTCGTTTTACGCCTTTGCTGTTTGGATCGGACTGGGAGTTATAACAATATTCGACAACCTGCCAAAAAAATTTTCCGGAGTAAAAGGAGCAATTATATCCACAATGCTCGCCCTGATTTTTGTACCCGGACTTATGGCAATGGAAAACGCCGGGAGCAATGACAGATCGGGGCGCTATACAGCACGCGATATGGCATACAATTACCTGAAATCGTGCGAGCCCGGTGCCATACTCTTTACCGCAGGTGAAAAACACACTTTCCCACTTTGGTATATTCAGCAGGTGGAAGGTTTTCGCACAGACGTAAGAGTTGTAAACCTTGATTATTTGAATTACAACTGGTATATCCGCCAGATGAGGCAAAAAGTTAACGAATCCCCCCCGCTGACCTTAAGTATCAAAAATTACCAGGATGGCAGCCTTGATTTTATATATCTGGCCGACCGGATTGACCGGCATATAGAGGCTAGTACAATTATTGAATTTGTTACAAGCGACGATGAGCGTACAAAGACGGACGTTCCCTTACACGGGAGAGTTAACTTTATCCCCTCGAGCAAATTCAGCCTGAGCGTTGACAAGGAAAAGGTTATTGAAACAGGCACGGTGTCAAGCGAAAAGAGCGGGGAAATTCCAGACACAATTAAATGGGAAGCCCGCCGGGGTTACATGGACAAATCCGGACTGGTTTTGATCGATATCCTGGCAAACAATAAATGGAAGCGCCCCCTGTATTTTTCAAAGCCATTGGCCGAAAGCGGGCGAACCGGACTGGACAGGTATTTGCAAATGGAGGGAACAGTTTACCGTCTGGTACCCTTAAAAAAAGATACAGAAAATGATTATACCGGCCATGTAAACACCAATGCCACCTTCGCCAACCTTATGGACAACTATAAATGGCGCGGACTGGATGACCCGGAAGTCTATCACGACAAACCCTCCCGTGATGTAATATCCGGAGCCCGCCATATTTTTGCCCGGCTTGCCGGGGAGCTGAAAAGGGAGGGAAAAACCGATTCCGCTCTTGCCGTGCTCGACAAATCGATGGAAACAATACCCGGCAATGTTGTCCCTTATGATGATGTTGTAATAGATATGGCACTGATTTATCACCACCTTGGTGAAAAAGAAAAAGCACTTGCCATGATCCATGAAAAAGCATGGATCCTCACCGACGAGCTGGAGTACTATTTCAGACTCAACGAAAGCTTTCACCCATACGCAGTCAAAGAGATAGACAGGGCCCTGTCGTCTTTCTCCAAAGTTGTGGATGCCGCCAAAGAAATAGAAGATGAGGAGCTGCACGAAGTTCTGGAAAACAATCTTGCCACCTACGAACGCTTTTTTAACACTACCCTGTAATGATCACCCCGGCACCCCTGATTAATCGTCTTCTGCCCCAAGTAACTTTCAAAATGCCCAACAATCAAGGCTTATACCTAACCTTTGATGACGGCCCTTCTCCCTCGTCAACTCCCGCAATACTTGAAATCCTTGACAGGTATAATGCAAAAGCCACTTTTTTTTTTCTGCCTCGGGAAAAATGTCGAAAAACACCCTGAACTTTTTGAAGCCCTCAAAAAAAAGGGGCACACAGTAGGAAACCACTCCTACTCACACCTGAACGGATGGAAAACAAACTGTAAAAGCTACCTTTCAGATATTGAAAAAGGCGCTTTTTTTATCCCCTCACCCCTTTTTCGTCCGCCTTACGGCAAAATTACCCCGCTACAATACGCAAGGCTTATAAAAAATTACAAAATAATAATGTGGACGAAACAGTTCGCAGACTACAGCAACTCTTTCAAGCCACCACAGGAGAAAAAATTAAATTACACTCCCGGCGATATACTTGTAATGCACGACTCTGATAAAACGGTGTATAACACATTACCCCTTTTAAAAAACTGCTGAAGCTTTACGAGCGGGAAAATATTTTTTGGCTGAAAATGTAATACAGCCGATCCCGGACAGCCTGTTTGAAAACCCAATAAGCCGATCCCTCTGATCTGGGAAACAACAATACAGCCTGTCCCTGTGGTCTGGAAAACATCAATACAGCCAATCCCTGTGGTCTGAAAACAACAATACAGGCTGTACCAAAAATTGGAAATACAAATTGGTTTCCCGGGAGATCCTGCTGTCAAAAAAAATGCCGCCTTTGCCTTTTAATCACCGGCTATTTCAGTCTATTTCCGCTTTCCTGCAACTTTTTAGGGGCCTCGAAAAAAGCTTCTCTTTATACCCTTTAATGTGTCTTATATACCATCCGGGATTTTTCAGCCTTCTTGCCACAAAAGCCCTGTAGCGTTTATCCCAAACCGCCTTCAAAGGCAGGGTGAAATAAAGTTTTACTCCCCTTATCAGAAGGAACATAACAGTAGACAAATAAGGCCATTTAAGAGCCTTGTCATGACGGTATGAAAAAAATCCCCACTTACGCTTAAACTTCCTGTGGCTCACCGGTTCGAGTCCACCAACCTTAGCCACAACCTTCAGGTAACCAGCAACCCTGCGCGAACTATATCCGGAGCCGGCCAGCACCTTTTGAGCATTCTCCCTGCCGGAGAGAAGCATAAGATCATGGAAATCCCTTAAAAAAAACATAGAATGCAAAAAAGCCCAATGCATAAAGTGCGAGTGAATAAAATTGTGGATTATCTTATGCCTGTCGGACATCACATAACAGTTACCGTTCAACTTTGAAGCCTTTTTATCGCCATTTACCGCATCACAGCCAAAACGGTCAACATACCCCAGACTTACGGGAAGCCTGTGCAACTCAACCGGTGCCGGAAGCCCCTCCTTCCAGAGAGGGGGATAATGCATCATGGAAAGTCTGTATTGAGGATCATATTTTTCATTGCAGCGATACCCCCGGCCAAAAAGTATTTCCGCAGCATCCTCCATACGTTCATCGGGGATCAGAATATCCATATCACTCATTATGCGCTCACCGTGGCAGGAGTACAAACCGTCCATAATATTTCCGGTCCCTTTCATAAATATGGGAGTTATCCCTTCCATGCAAAACAAATCGTTTATGCTTACCGCATGATCAATTATTATTTTGTTACGCTCACAGTTCAGCTCATGGATATACTTAAGGTGTGAGCAAAGATCCTGCGGCAGGTAATGCAGAAGACCGTTACGGGCGAAATTCAGGTAGAGGGTCTGCAACACAAGGTGATTGCTTGCAACGTGTACAAAAAGCTGCCAGTTCAGATCACCCGATTTGATAACATCAAGGACCTCCCCCGCCCGCTGAGGATACATATCCATTGCAAGGCAACGGCCAACGAAGTAGTGTCATGTCAAGCGTGAATTGACGGATATAAACGATGCAGTTTTACCCTTGCCTGATCAGTCGTAAACTGCCATTTTATCTTGGCCTTTTTGTTGTTTCTGTGATTTTGCCAGGCTTTTACTTCTGCTTTGACCATATTTATCTTATCAATTCTTTTGTTTA
>PWHJ01000083.1 GCA_003554865.1 Bacteroidota bacterium
CTGAAAATAGCATGATCATCTACTATTGCAAAATCTATTTTGTTCATATCAATTAATTAAAATCAGCACAATTTAAAACTCTCTTATAATGTTACCGAAACTGTAACACTTACACCCTCCCCAGGCTTTGTTCTGAAATCATAATTTCCCCCGATCGACCTTACACGGCTTTCAATATTGCTGAGACCGTGACTATGATTTTTTTCCCTTTTGCAAGCCTGGAAATTAAAACCTTTTCCGTTGTCACTGTAATGCAGCAACAGGAATTGACCGTTACGTATAAGGTTCAAAAAAGCCTGACTGGCCTCGGCGTGCTTAACGGTGTTAGTCAGCAGCTCCGCTGCAATTCTGTAAAAGTTGTTTTCAATGGTGCTGCCAAATCTCTCATCTGCATTTTTGTGGGAAAATATCACCTTAATATTGCCGGTTTTATTGATTGTGCTGCAAAATTCTTCAAGCGCCGGCACCATTCCAAAATCCTTCAGCTTGCCTGGAGTAAGCTTGTTGGCAATAGCCCTCGCATCGGATATGGCATTGTTTACAAGACCCTCGGCACTTGATATTAACTCTTTCAAAGAATCATTGCCGGCCGCCCTGCTTTTTGCAACCCCAAGATACATATTTATCGAAGAGAGCAAAGGCCCCAGACCATCATGCAAATCCTCGGCAAACCTTCTTTTTTCCCTCTCTTCAGTTTCAATTATCTTTTTGAACAATAAATTCTCAGAACTTTTTCTCTGGGTTATATCACTTGCTATAATAATAGACCTTCCGGTTATATCCCAATCTTCCAGTACAGGAAACCTGCGGTACCACACCCATCTTACTTCACCATCAGGCCTTTTTATGCGGAACTCCTCGTTAAGAAAAACCGTTTCCTGAAAATTGTTTATCTTTTCGGCAAAGATAAGTCTCTCAAGATCATCGGGATGAATATACTTTAAATGTATATTGCCATTTTTTTGAAGTTCTTTTCTGCCTATTCCCCAGATAGTCTCAAATGCTTTATTTACAAACCCTACATTGCTGCCTTCCTTTAGTATAACAGCCTCATTGATGTTATCGGCAAGGTGGCGGAACCATTTATCACTTTCTTTGTCGTTTGCCGACTGCGAACTTCTACAGCCGTAAGCATTTTTTCTCAAGCCGGCAGAGGTAATTTTCCTGCATATTTTATTGACGGTAAAACTCAACGATACTAAAGCATTTAAAAACAAGCCTTTCTGTACTATCTGTAATCCCATATATGTTCGGAGTATGTTTAATCAATTACGTATACTCGTGCTAAAAGGTTTAAATCAGCAAAATTAAATATTTCCCCATAGCATAGTTTTATCTTATGAATCATGTTTAAACTGCTAATATGCGGTTATTGTAAAAATTTTATTAAATTGCATTAATAACTTAGAGTGCTAACCTTTAAATTAGCCAGCCGTGAAAACAATAATTTTTTTTTCTGTTTGCATCACAATGCTTGTCTTTTCCTGTGCCCCGCCGGAAAATCCTTTACTGACCGACTTTGACACGCCGTACAATGTCCCGCCTTTTGACAAAATAGAGGAGGAACATTTCATGCCGGCTTTTGAGGAAGCAATGAATCAGCACAACAGGGAAATAGAAGAGATCACTACCAATCCCGGGGACCCAACTTTTGAAAATACCCTTGAGGCTTACGACAAAAGCGGGTACCTGCTGTCGGAGGTGAATAATGTTTTCCGCAACCTCAATTCATCTCACACAAATGATAAGCTGCAGGAGATAGCAAGGGAGATAACCCCTAAACTATCATCACATTATGATAATATACTCCTTGACAGGGAACTATTTGAAAGAATTGAACATGTATACGACCGCAAAGGGGAGCTCGACCTGAACGATGAACAGCAAATGCTCCTTGATAAGGTATACAGGAATTTTATAAGGGCAGGTGCGGCACTGCCCGATGATGAGCAGGAAAGACTAAAGGAAATAAACGAGAGAATATCCTCGCTTACACTTGATTTCGGTGATAATGTGCGGGAGGAGACAAACGATTTTGAGCTGGTTATTGAAGACCCGGAAGACCTTTCGGGGTTGCCGGAGGGAGTTGCTGAGTCAGCGGCAGAGGAGGCTGAGGAACGCGGATATGAGGATAAGTGGGTTTTTACACTTCACAATCCCAGCGTTATGCCGTTTTTACATTATGCAGACAACCGGGAGATGCGCGAGAAAATAAAGAAAGCTTACATCAACAGAGGTAACAACGATAATGAATATGACAACAAGGAGATAATTGAAGAGCTGGTATCCCTGAGACTTGAAAGAGCTGGTATGCTGGGCTACAATACACATGCCGATTACGTGCTGGAGGAAAATATGGCAGAGAATCCCGGCAATGTTTATGAATTCCTGGATGAAATATGGGAGGCCGCCCTTCCGATAGCAAAACAGGAGGCCTACGACCTTCAGAAAATGATCTATGAAGAGGGTCATGATTTTAACCTTCAGCCGTGGGACTGGCGTTACTACGCCGAAAAAGTTCGCAAGGAAAGGTTCGATTTCGACGAGGAGGAGCTCAGACCTTACCTTTCAATGGAAAAGGTGATTGATGGCGCTTTTATGGTGGTAAACAAGTTGTGGGGACTTGAATTTGAAAAAGTGGAAGAAATTCCCAGGTACCATGAGGATGTTGAGGTTTATGAGGTGCTTGATGCCGACGGATCGCATCTGGGTATTCTTTATATGGACAACTACAATCGTCCCACCAAAAGAGGCGGGGCATGGATGAGCAGTTTCCGCGAGCAATGGGTGAAAGACGGGGAGTTTGTTTACCCTGTAATAACTATCAATTGCAATTTTTCACGTCCAACAGCAGATACTCCATCACTGCTTACCTTCGATGAGTATACAACATTTTTCCATGAGCTGGGTCACGCCTTGCACGGTCTGATGTCGAACTGCACCTACAGAAGTCTTTCGGGAACATCTGTGCCGCGCGACTTTGTGGAACTGCCCTCACAGATCATGGAAAACTGGGCAAAACATCCCGATGTTATAACAATGTTCGCCGAGCATTACGAAACAGGTGAAGTTATACCTGATGATATGCTGAAAAGGCTCGAGGAAAGCCAACAGTTCAACCAGGGTTTTGCAACTGTTGAGTATCTTGCCACATCTTTCCTGGACATGGATTACCATACCCTCTCCGAGCCTTTCGAAGAGCTCGATCCCATAACTTTTGAGGAAGAGTCTATGGATGATATCGGACTGATACCGGAAATTGTACCACGCTGGAGAAGCACATACCTTAACCACATTTTCAGCGGCGGCTATTCGGCCGGCTACTACAGCTATATATGGTCGGGATTGCTGGATGCGGATGCATTCGAGGCATTTAAGGAGACCGACCTTTTTGACAGGCAAACTGCTCAAAGGTTCAGGGAAGAGATACTTGAAAGAGGAGGAACAAGGGAGCCGATGGAAATGTATGTGAACTTTCGCGGACATGAACCCGATATTGAGCCGTTGCTAAGGCAAAGGGGACTGATACGCTGACCGTGGGAGCTATACGCTAAACCAGGGGCCAATGCGCTGATCGAATAATGATACGCTAAAAAGGGGCGGCACGCCAAATGATAGACTAATACGTTGACTGAAAAGGAAATACACTGACCGCCCGATTACGCTAAAATAAACTGAAACCGGCAAGCTGCTCAATATGCGGCTTTGCCGGTTTGCTTTTCTATTTTTACCTCCACGTTCCTGCCCCTTGCATTTTTCTTGTAATAACCGGCCATTAAAGCTACCGCACTTAGAATATCTTCGGTTGTATTTGCGGAATCAAGAAAGCGGGGTTCCCATTGCATCGGAACGAGAAGTTCTCTTATCCACTGACTATCACCCGGAGCTGTATTTAACCCTCTTACCAGAATAACCGGACCGGGGATGGTCTGCATTTCAGCTCTCAAATCACCAGGCTGCATCAATTGGGTAAGCCTGTCACCTTCCTGCTTGTTCCTTGCAACCATTATCAATATCCGTTCATTATCGTTACGAGATGCCCAGAAAACCCTTCCGTTTTTCAACAGTTCAATATCCACTGGGGTACAGCAAGGCCAGTTTCTGACCATCTGCCCCACTTTCATACTGAAGGAGGGGTCGGTTAGCAAACAGCCGCCTGCAGCATTGGGATAGTCTTCAATACCGAAATACGATGCAAGCTCCCGCTGCCTTTCCCTGCTCCGTCCCCTTATATCCAGCAACTTCTCCCTGTCAACCAGGTTATACTCCTCATATGATGTGGGAGGCAACAATTTAGCCGAAAGAGGCCTTAAAACCTCGACACCTGCAAGCTTCTCAACCCTCTCAAGGGCAGATCTGTTCTGCGAAAAGGGCCTCTGCGACAATACCTCCCCTGTGGCAACAAGGCAGTTATCTCCACACTTGTCAACAAATTCCTCTTTAACACGCCTTATCATAAAAGCATGGCAATCGATACACGGATTCATATGCTTTCCGTAGCCACTTCGGGGATTTTTAACTATTTCAAGCATTTCAGGGGTAATATCTAAAACCTTCAGTTCTACCCCCAGCTTTTTTGCAGACTCCTTTGCCTGCCTGTAACCGTAAAAATTGCTGACAAAATTGACCGCTTTCACTTCAATCCCCTGTGACTGAAGAACTCTTACAGACAATGTGGAATCAAGTCCACCGGAAAAAACCGAATAACAACAACTGCTCATGTGAAAAATCGATTTTTAAATACCCTGTTTTTTTAACGAAAAAATTGCCGGTTTTATGTATTTGGCTGCCGCTCACTTATGAGTACAGAAAACACTATGTTATCAGTTCCTTTGTATTTAAGCATGCACTTTTCACCAAAATAAAAGCCCGCGGTTTTCGCGGGCCTCTATTTTGCAAATTTAACAAATTTTGCTCAAAATCAATATTTCAGTTAATTAACCAACCGGCTCACCGATTAAATCCTCAATCCACTTTTCAAATTCCTCGATCATTGGTTCAACGTATTTCTCTACAGGCTCTTTGGAATCATCGGGGAAAAGCAGATATGCCACTGGCTCATCCTTGCCTTCCTCATCAACTGCAACCACATCGGCAACCTTTCTGCCGTCGGGATGCGAGAGAAGAACCAGGTTGACATGCTGGTTAATATCGTCTGCAACCGGATCATCAAGCTTTTCAAGCTCCTCAATGTTCATGCTGCCCTCAAGCCTGAAAGGTCCGTACTGAACATATCCCTCAACATATGTGGGCACTTTCTGCTCCCAGCCCCACTCATCGATTTCAGTGGTATAATCTATGGCAAGATTGACCGACATTATTGAAGTGTCGTCATGCTCAATACTGGCCTGTATTGACATCTGACTGCCAGTATCACTAAATGATGCACTAAAATCAAATTTGCCCAAAAGCACATCCAATTCAGCACTCAAGGGTTCCCCTTCATTGTCGTATGTGGCTGACATTATAAATTCCATTTCCTTGTTGCCATCCACAAACAAGTCCAGATGCACGCTTGTGGGCTGCTGCCATTCACCCCATTCATCCTCAAAAGTCTGCTCCTCAAATTCATGAAGAGTTAAGGTGGCATTGTTATCCTGACTTTGGGGTCCGTCGGCAGGAAAAACAATTACTACCTTGTCAGGCGGATTATTGTGGTCAACATCCCACTCCTGCTGACCTGCATTCCATGTATAGGTTCCGGCAAACTCTTCAATATCCATTTGCTTGAGGTCCTTCTGTATGGATTTGAGTTCTTCGCCCCTTTTCATCGAAGGCAGAATCTTGTTTTTGTATGCCGACTTTGAAGCATAGGGATCATCATAAAAGGGGTCGCTTATTTGCATGGTCTCCATCATAGCCATCAATGCTTGAAGACCTTTTGACTCCTTCATCTCATTTGCATCGGATATAACATAATCACTCAGGTTTTCCAACAATTCCTTGTCTTCCTTAACCTGTTCCTCCTTGGTTATTTCGTCCTCTTCACATGCAGGAGCAAACATTACAAGTGCAGCGGTTAAAAATAAAATTAATCTCTTTTTCATAACATTAAAATTTTATAAGTTACTAACTGTTTTTAAATTTACTTCAGGCTGAAGTCCTTGCCTGCAAGAAAGGGGCATTAAAATATCCCCAGGAAGAAATTAATCCTCACATATACTATTTAAACGAATTTATATTTAAAAAGTTAACAAAAAAGCACCCAAAATTCTTTATAAATTAAACTTTTTTTAAACACAGATACAGCGGGCAAGTAAAATACTCATAAAACAAACATTGGTAGACTGAATGCTACATCGAATATCCCTTGCTGACTTTTCATCATTTTGCCCCGTATCCGGGATCAAGGGGTTACTTCAATCTTTTAAAAAAGCAAAAACAAACTAAGACTATTATTTACAAACATATAGACATACTAAAAAAAATAAAAATTCATATATCTATATAAAATTTTTCAGTAAAAAAGATTGACATAAAGAAATAACCATAATATTTTTTTCATGTTTCAGTGTGTTTTACATATAGAAAATTGGCCAGCCTCTTCTAAATTTTCCATGATTATTCTTTCTATCATGGTTTAATTTCATGTATATTTGATACCTTTTAAAAAGCTGAAGCCGGATGAAGGACCTTACCGAAGGCAAGGAAAGTAAACAAATCTTCAAATTTGCAGTCCCTCTGCTGATAGGGAATGTTTTTCAGCAGCTCTACAACATAGTTGACAGCGCTGTTGTGGGAAACTATATTGGCAAAGATGCCCTTGCCGCTGTTGGTGCCTCATTTCCCATTGTATTTGCTTTAATATCTTTTATAATAGGAATTGCAACAGGTGGCACCATAGTTATTTCCCAGTATTTCGGTGCAAAAGATTATAAAAGTGTAAAAAGGGCGATCGGGACAATTTATATTTTTATTTTTGCAGCATCGCTCATAATCAGCATATTAGGCATCATATTCAGTGAAGATATCTTCAGGTTGCTGCGTCTGCCCGAAGAGCTGATGCCGCTGGCCAAAACATATCTGACCATATTTCTCGGCGGACTGGTCGTTTTTTTCGGTTTTAACGCCACAAGCGCAATACTCAGAGGACTGGGCGACTCAAAAACTCCTCTCTACTTTCTGATAATTGCCTCGCTGCTGAATGTTTTATTTGATCTTCTTTTTGTTCCTGTATTCGGCTGGGGAGTTGCAGGCGTGGCTCTGGCAACAATATTTTCCCAGGGCATTGCTTTTCTTGCCGCCATAATATACCTCAACAGAAGACATGAACTGATCCGCATATCAGTGCTAAACCTGAATTTCGACAGGGACATATTTAAAAAAAGCCTGCGTATCGGCCTGCCCACTGGTTTTCAGAATACCTTTGTGGCTCTTGGCATGATGGCTGTTATGGGTATTGTCAATACTTTCGGGACAGAAGTTATAGCCGCCTATTCGGTAGGACAAAGAATAGATTCTTTTGCCTCTATGTTTGCAATGAATTTCGGCCTGGCACTTTCAATTTTTGTCGGACAAAATATCGGGGCAAACAAAATGGAAAGGGTGAGAGCAGGATTATTTGCGACCCTTAAAATGGCCGGGGCAGTTACATTAACCATAACAGCCGTTATTTTTCTGGGAAGCCACACACTTATGGGGTTTTTTACAAGCGATGCGGAAGTAATAGCTATAGGCTCTGATTACCTTTCAATAGTAAGCATTTTCTACCTGGTCTTAACTTTCATGTTTATCATAGGCGGGGTCATGAGAGGGGCAGGAGATACCCTCATCCCTATGTTCAAAACTTTTGTTTCGCTTTGGATAGTAAGGATCCCGCTTGCATGGTATCTCTCAGGTGAAATAGGTGTAATAGGTATCTGGTGGGCTATCCCTATAGGATGGTCAATAGGGCTGATCTTTTCATTTCTTTATTATATGACAGGGAGATGGAAGAAAAAGGCGGTTGTAAAGCATGAACCGGAGGCTCTCTGATGTGAATTCGCTTTCTCATGATTTTTTTCACCCGTCTGTGTGTATTTTAAGATAAAAAAAATTCATGTACATTTGTAACAAGTTAACTGTGAATATCAATCATTATGATAAAATCAATGACCGGCTTTGGCAGTTCCGAGCGCCAAATAAACGGTAAAACAATCATCATAGAGGTAAAATCGCTCAACAGCAAAGGATTCGACCTGAACCTGAAACTTCCCCAGCAATACAGTGAACTGGAACAGCAAATCAGAAGCAAAGTGGCCGGGACAATAAGCAGGGGGAAAGTAAACTTAACAATAAATCTTGAAATAACCGGCACACAAGACCTCCCACATATCAACGGGGATGCTGTTATCAATTATGTTGCCCAAATCGAGGAGGTAAGCAGGAAGATAGGTATCGAGCAACCCGACCGGAACATGTTCCTGCGTACCGCGTTGACTCTCCCTGAAAGCCTCAAAACGGGAAAAAGAGGAATTGATGAAAAAGAATATGAAGCTTTCATGGAATGCCTGCAGGAGGCTATCGACGAGACAGACAAATTCCGCACACAGGAAGGCAAGGCAATGGAAAGTGATCTGGAAAAGAGAATCGAATCAATACTGGGATACCTCGGGGAGGTCCCGCAACACGAAAAAACAAGGACAGAGACAATACGAAACCGCATACAACAAAGTCTTCAGGAGACGCTTCAGGAAGGGGATATTGACCGGAACCGCTTTCACCAGGAAATAATTTACTATCTCGAGAAAATTGATATAACCGAAGAAAAGGTGCGCATCGAAAACCATTGCGAATATTTCAGGGAGGTGATAAAAAAGGGGGAAGCACCGGGAAGAATAATGAACTTCATACTCCAGGAGATGTTAAGGGAGATCAATACACTGGGATCAAAATCAAATGATTTTCAAATACAGAAACTGGTAGTACAGATGAAAGACGAACTGGAAAAAATAAGGGAACAGGCTATGAATATAGAATAAACCAGCAAAGGAGGTGGTACTTTATCAACACAGAGGTGAAAACATGGGTAAAATGGTAATTTTTTCCGCCCCCTCGGGTGCGGGCAAAACAACTCTTGTAAAATATCTTTTAAAGCAGGACCTCAACCTGGAATTTTCCGTTTCAGCATGCAGCCGGCCCAAAAGAAAAGATGAAGTTGACGGGAAGGATTACTACTTTCTGACGCCGGAGGAGTTCAGGGAAAAAATAAAAAACAATGAATTTGTAGAATGGGAAGAGGTGTATGAAGACAATTTCTACGGAACACTTAAAAGTGAGATCGAAAGGATATGGAAAAACGGGCGTAATGTTATTTTTGACGTTGATGTGATCGGTGGACTGAACATAAAGAAACAGTACCAGGATAAGGCTCTTTTGGTTTTTGTTATGCCTCCCTCGATCGAGGAGCTGGAAAGGCGGCTGAAAGGACGCTCTACCGAAAGCTCTGTAAGCCTGAAAAAAAGAGTTGAAAAAGCACGTCATGAAATAGGCTTTGCTTCCCGCTTTGACAAAATTATTGTAAATGACAGCCTTGAAAGGGCTAAAAATACCTCATACAAAATTGTCAGCCAGTTTTTAAAAAATTAACACAATGCAAACAGGACTTCTTTTTGGTTCATTCAACCCGGTGCATACCGGGCATCTTATAATTGCAACCTTTATGGTCGATTTTGTTGGACTTGATGAAGTATGGTTCATAGTAAGTCCGCAAAACCCCCTGAAGGAAAGGGACTCACTTGTGAATGAAACCCACAGGTATGAAATGGTAAAAAAGGCACTTGAGAAGTACCCCCAACTTAAGGAATCGGACATTGAGTTTGATATGCCCCGTCCCTCCTACACCATCGATACTCTCAAAAAGCTTGAAAACGATTATCCTGAAAGGGAGTTTGCGGTAATTATCGGAACCGACAACATTGACAATATAGACAGGTGGAAAGACTACAAAGAGGTTGTTTCTTACAGGTTCTATATTTATCCCCGCCTTGGCTCCAAAAACGAAAAATTATCCCTTTTCTCAAATGCAAAACATATAAGCGCCCCCGTTGTGGAGATCTCTTCCAGATTCATAAGGAAAGCGGCCGGGGTGGGTAAGGAATTTCGACCCTACCTGCCCGCCGAAGTCTATGAATACATTAAGGACAATAAGCTTTATTCGCGAAATTCCATTATTGGTTAAAGCTTGACAAGCTTGTAGTCACGGCTGCCGAGGCCGATTTTTCGGGCATACTCTAACTGCACCTCCCAGTCAACATCAGGATAAAGGACCCTGAACTTGTCAGAACCGGCACCGGCTTTGCCGTCTATACAAGACCCGGGCATTGCATCCTGATCGTTCACCAGGTCAGCACTTGCCTGATCAATAGCAACAGGATCTTCCGATGCAACAATCCCTATATCGTGAACTACCGGCACATCATTGTAAGGTGCGCAATCACATGCAGGTGAAATATGGTTAATGAAATTTATGAAAAAGGATTTCTCTTTTTTATCCTTCAGAACCCCGGCACAGTATTCCACCATTGTCTCCATCAAAACGGGTATACTTTGATTCCACCTGTTCTTTATGGCCTTCTGTTCGCATATAAGGATGCATTCGGCACAACCGGTACATTTGTCGTCCAGTATTACCGGTTTTGACTCTCTCATTTCAATGGCCTGACTTACGCAATAGCGGGCACAAATACCACAGCCGATACATTTTTTTTCATCTATCCTGGGTGAAACACCCGCATGCTGCACCATTTTTCCCTTACGGGAAGCACACCCCATCCCGACATTCTTCAGGGCACCTCCGAAACCGGTAAGCTCATGTCCCTTGAAATGAGCGATTGAAACAAAAGAGTCCGCACGGATGATCTCGCTCCCTATATAAGCATGGCTTATATGCTTGCCTTTTACCTCTACTGCTGTTTCAGTGGCTCCCCTTAAGCCGTCGGCAATAATCAGGGGGGCTTGTGTTACAGCATAATCAAAACCGTTGGTTATGGCCGTTTCAAGATGGCTGGGCGAATCCCCTCTTGATCCGGCATAAAGGGTGTTTGCATCGGTTAAAAAAGGAACTCCCCCACCCTTCTTGACCGCCTTAACGGCCTGCCTTATATAGACCGGCCTTATAAAAGCCGTATTGCCGTATTCACCGAAATGTATTTTCAGGGCAACAAGATCGCGCTTGCCGATAGACTTTGAAAACCCCGACGCATCAAGAAGGCGCTGGAACTTGCTGAGTAAATTTTCACTATAACTTGCACGAAAGTCAATAAAATAAACTTTACTTGCCATACTCCCTCCTTTTTTCTGCAAGTTTAACATTTAAAAACAAGGTTGAAACACCGGGGCCAAAACACCTTTAAACCCCCGGTCCCATCAAAACCATTAAAGCTGTAAATTTAACCAAACCGGAGCATCGGATTACTTTTCAACCTCGTGTACTGTTTGTACAACCCCGGCATTATCTACACCTTTACACTTTTACACTTAACCAAACCGGAGCTTCGGGTTACTTTTCAACCTCGTGAACTGTTTGTACAATCTCCAAACCTCTTTTTATAGCCTCTTCATTGATCGGAAGCATTGCGTGGTGCCTCTCGGGCAAAGATTCCTTTAGTCCCTTTACCACATTTTCCATTTTTACAAGCGGTTTAACCTTCAGGTAACCTCCGAGAACGATCATATTGAAGACTCTTTTGTTTTCCATTTTGGCAGCTTCCGCCGCGGCATCCACACGGTATATGTTTATATCCCTGCGTTCGGGATGACGGGTTATCCCGTTGCCGTCATAGATAAGCATGCCACCGGGCTTTACCGCTTCCTCGAACTTGTCCATAGACTGCTGATTTAGAATTATTGCAGTATCAAAAGTGTTCAGTATAGGCGAGCTTATTCTCTCATCGCTTATAATGACATTGACGTTGGCGGTACCACCCCGCATCTCGGGACCGTATGAGGGCATCCAGCTTACTTCCTTGTCTTCCATTATACCTGAATTAGCCAGTATTTCACCCATGGTTAGAACTCCCTGCCCTCCAAAACCCGCAATTATAATTTCTTCTGACATAATTATATCTTGTTTTAATTTATTACAATGATTACTTTGCCATCCCGCCGTCAACTTTCAAATCCCCAAGCTCATAGAAGGGAAACATATTCTCTTCCATCCACTTGTTGGATTGCAGCGGGGTCATTTTCCACCCGGAATTGCAGTTGGATACTATCTCAACCAGTGAAAGGCCCTTTTCCAGCTTTTGATTCTCAATCGCTTTACGAATGGCCTTTTTAGCTTTACGCACAGCTGCCGGTGTATGAACGGCCTGCCTGGTAACATAATATGAGCCGGGCAATTGTGCAACAAGCTCGGTCATTTTCAGGGGATTTCCCATCATTTTTACATCCCGGCCGTAGGGCGAGGTGGATGACTTCATATTGGGAAGTGTTGTGGGGGCCATCTGACCTCCGGTCATACCATATATACCATTGTTGATGAAAAATATGGTGAAGTTCTCTCCCCTGTTGGCTGCATGGATGGTTTCCGCAGTACCTATAGCCGCCAGATCACCGTCTCCCTGGTAAGTAAAAACGAATTTCTCCGGCTGCAGCCGCTTAATCGCGGTAGCGAGCGCAGGGGCACGGCCATGGGCAGCCTCCTGCATATCTATATCAAGATAATTGTACATCAAAACAGAACATCCTACCGGTGTAATGCCTATGCATTCGGACTGGATATCCATTTCTTCAATTACTTCGGCTATCAGCCTGTGGGCTGTTCCGTGCCCGCATCCCGGACAATAGTGCATTACCTTGTCGAGCAAAACATTGGTTTTTTTGAAAACCAGGTTTTCCTCTTTTACTATATCATTATTTTCTGTTTGCTGAGACATAATTTATCCTCCAATGATTTTTTGTTCCAAAGCGTTTACTATCTCTTCGGCCGAGGGGATTATCCCGCCCATACGTCCGAAATGGTCAACTTTTACTTTTCCGTCAACCGAAAGCCTAACATCCTCGACCATTTGTCCGGCACTCATTTCAACCGACAGGATACCTTTCAGACGGCCGCACATTTCCCCAATCTCTTTTTTCGGGAAAGGATAAAGGGTAATTGGTCTCAACAGACCCAATTTTATACCCTTCTCCCTGGCAAGCTGAACAGACTTCTGGCAAATCCTCGAGCTGGTGCCGTAGGCAACAAGCAAATATTCCGCATCATCACAGTCGATTGCTTCATAACGAACCTCCTTTGCCTCCAGCTCACGGTATTTTTCCTGAAGTTTTTGATTGAACTTCTCCTGCATGGCCGAATCAAGATCCAGCGATGTTACTACGGTGCGTTCTTTGCCTGGCTTCTTACCGGTTGTAGCCCATTCGGGGAACTCGTTCATACGTGGCTGCTGTTCTTCAAGCCAAACCTTTTCCATCATCTGCCCTAAAGCCCCATCTGTAAGTATCATGGCCGGATTCCTGTATTTAAAAGCCAGGTCGAACCCAAGCTTAACAAAATCATACATCTCCTGAACTGATGAGGGTGCCAGCACTATAAGCCTGTAATCTCCGTGGCCGCCACCTTTGCATGCTTGAAAGTAATCCGACTGGGAGGGCTGAATGGTACCCAGTCCGGGCCCCCCGCGCACAACATTGACAACAAGACATGGGAGCTCGGAACCGGCAATATAACTTAGTCCCTCCTGCTTGAGACTTATTCCGGGACTTGATGAGGAGGTGATTATCTTTCTCCCGCAGGCTGCCCCTCCATATACCATATTTATTGCAGCAACTTCACTCTCAGCCTGCAGAACCACCATTCCGGTACGTTCATGAGGTTTCTCGGCCATAAGGTATTCCAGTATCTCCGACTGGGGGGTAATGGGATACCCGAAATAAGCATCGGCGCCTGCACGTATGGCAGCCTCACCTATGGCCTCGTTTCCTTTCATTAACTTTAGTTCTTTCTTCATTCCATTATATTTATTAAGTTAATTTTTAATTGATTGCTTCAAAAACAAAATGCGTTTTCGTTAAGGTTAACATGAATACCGGTCATACCAAAATGAACATAAGCCCGGATTACCAGTTAATCAAAACGGTAAAAGCTTCTGTCAAACAAGCTTTTTCCTGTAAACTGTAATGCAGGCATCAGGACAAACCAGCGCACAATTGTTACAGCCGGTACAATTATCGGGGTTCTCCATGTATACATAATGAAAACCCTTAGCATTTAATTCCTTCGACATGCTGAGAACATTAGTCGGACAAACCGGCGGACAAAGCTCGCAGCCTTTGCACCTTTCTATATCGACCACAATGGATCCTTTAACTTTAGCCATATTTATTGAATAATTAGATTTAAACTCAATTAACTTCCCTCCAAATCTATAAATAATTTAAAAAAACTATAATGATTAATATCATTCTCAAATATTAGCTCACAGGATGATGCTCATTGAATTTTTTCAGCCTGTACTCAAGATCGGGGAACTGACTGCGCGAAATCTGCGAAACGCAGGCACGGAGTCCCTCGGTACGCTCACTTCCTGTTATGTCAAGCGAAATGGCGCTTATACCGTAATAAAGAAGCCTCTCCAAAAGATCAACCCCTTCAAAAGCGGGATAAGATATAGTAAAATAAAAGCCGTCAGCCAGAGGTTTATCCTCATCCTTGTCGTACACAATTTGAAAGCCGTTATCTGTGAACATCTTTTTCATTATTGCAGCCCTTTCTCCGTATTCCCTGACATCTTCAACAAAATTATACTCCCCGTCGTTTGCAGCTTTGAGCATTGCAGCCAGACCGTACTGGGGAGAATGTGATGTGCCGGCGGAAAGTGCATAAAGAGTACCGTAAACCATTGCATATCCGAGGATATCGGAGGAGTAATACCGCTTAAGATCGGGAAAACGCCTCTGGTAAAGTTCGTCTGATATTATCATAAGCCCCGAACGCTGTCCTGCATAACTGAAAGACTTGGAACTTGAGATGAAAAGTATATAATTACCGGTGTAATTTGCAACAGTCGACTGGTAAGGGGGCTCTCCCGGCTTCGAGAGATCCTTGCGGAAATCCATGCAAAAATAGGCAAGGTCCTCGAGTACCACCACGTCATACTTGTTAGCCAGCTCACCTATTATATTAAGCTCCTTTTCGGTAAAGCATATCCAGGAAGGGTTGTTTGGATTAGAGTAGAGGATACAGTTAATGTTACCCTTTTTCAAATATGACTCCAGCTTTTCGTAAAGCTTGTCCCCGCGATAATTGTAAACATCGAAAGCCTCGAATTTCTGGCCAAGGACTTTTAGCTGCTGTTTATGGACAGGGAAACAGGGATCTATCAAAAGGGCGGTATCTTTTTTTTCATCCCTGCGACCTGCGGTAATAAATGCGGCAAAGCTTCCCTGAAGCGAGCCTACCGTGGACAAACATCCCCGGGGGGAAACATCAATGTTTAAAAACATTTTCACAAATCTTGAAGCTTCCTCCTTTAAACTGGCAACACCCTCAATCATAGGATACTTGGAGGCCAATCCCCGCCTCAGCGCATCGATCTCCGCCTCAATACCCACAGAAGGCGGTTCAAGTCCGGGCACCCCCATCTCCATGCGTATGTATTTCTTACCGGTAGCAGTTTCAATATCGTTAACCAGTTTTACAATCTCTCTTATAGTACCACGCCCAACCTTTTCAAGCCCTGTTTCTTTAATTTTACCTTCAACGGTTTTAAAATCAATGGGTGTATCTTTATTCATGGCGTTAAAATTTTAAGTTTATAAGTGATTTTATTATAACATCTTCTTTGCCGCTTTCCAGGCAGCGGATACAGGAACGCTTCAACAGCAACCCGGTTTACTGGCTACCGGCTTATATTAAATGTTTATGTTACTGAAACAAGTATAAATTAAATATTTTTCAAAAACAAAATCATATATCATATATTTTTCTCAATATAGCTGAACTTTTAAGCTTAAACTACAATTTAGTTAAACTCTGATTTTCAACTTCAATTTTATTACTTTTGCATAAAGTAAAAAATTATGTCACTACTCGGAGAGCATACAGGCCTCTACACCGACCATTACGAGTTGGTTATGGCCCAGGGATATTTTCTCAGCAGCAAAAGGAATGATTCGGCCGTTTTTGATTACTTTTTCAGGGGAGCCCCTTACAGGGGGGCTTTTGCTGTGTTTGCCGGACTGGAGAACCTGCTTGAGATGATAAGCAACTTCCGTTTCAGCGAAAAAGATTGCAAGTTTCTCAGGGAACGTGGCTTTAATGCCGAATTTGTCGATTACCTCAGCCGGTTCCGCTTCAGGGGCAACATTTACGCTCCGCCTGAAGGAGAGGTGGTTTTTCCCCTCGAACCGGTCATTCAGGTTGAAGGCAATATTATTGAAACACAACTGATCGAAACCCTCCTGCTTAACACTGTAAATTTTGAAACCCTCATTGCCACCAAAGCCAACAGGATAAGAAATATGGCCGGCGACAAGCTGGTTGTGGACTTTGGAATGCGCCGGGCTCAGGGAACAGGAAGCCTTCAGGCAAGCCGTGCTGCAATTGTGGGGGGAGCCGACAGTACATCGAACATTTACAGTGCCATGCTCTACGATATTGAATCAACAGGCACCCAGGCGCATTCATGGATACAAAGTTTTGATGACGAATTAACCTCTTTCCGCGAATTCGCGAAAGCTTTTCCCGATAAGTGTATTTTGCTGGTTGATACCTACGACACGCTTAACCAGGGTATACCCAATGCAATAACGGTGGCAGGGGAAATGGAAGAGCGCGGCCAGAAGCTGTTGGGGGTGCGCCTCGACAGCGGAGATCTGGCCTACCTTAGCAAAAAAGCAAGAAAGATGCTTGATGATGCCGGATTTGAATATGTTAAAATCGTTGTTTCAAATAAGCTTGATGAATATGTTATCAGAAGCCTGCGTGAGCAAAAAGCCCCGATAGATGCCTTCGGGGTGGGAACCAGTCTTATAACGGGCAGGAATGATGCGGCACTCGATGGAGTTTATAAGCTGGCAGAGTGTGACAATAAGCCGCGGCTGAAAATTTCAAACGATCTAGAAAAAATTATTCTCCCTGGCAAAAAGAAGGTTTACAGGTTCTTTGACAGCTGCAATTATTTTTATGCCGACGGTATCTGCATGAAAGATGAAGATGACCCCAAAATTATATACCATCCTATACATCCTGAAAAGCATGTTGACGTATCTGCTCTCCGCAGGGAAGAGCTTGCAAAACCTGTAATGCTGGAAGGCAAGAGAACAGTACCTCAAAAAAGCGTTAAGGAGATTGCAAAATATGCCAGAAAACGCCTGCAACACCTTGAGGATGAACACAAAAGACTTGAGTTCCCTCATATATACAAGGTTGGTATAAGCCAAAAGCTTATGAATATTCGAACCAGCATTGTAAATGAAATGAAAAACAAAGTAAGCGGTAAAAGCTGAAAAATCTCCCTGCCGCTTTTTTGTGTACAGCAGGAAACCCGGGTATTTTACTGAATCAAGGAGAATTTGAGTGCAAAAATACTAAAAAGTCTTTTTATATAGTTTAATAATTATGTGATAAATAGATTATTAACCAAACAACTATTATATTATGAAGGCACTGCTTATAGTTGACCTGCAAAACGATTTCTGCCCGGGAGGAGCTTTGGGAACTCCCGAAGGCGACATTGTCGTTCCCGTTATTAACAAGCTAATAGATAAGTTTTCTCTTGTTATAGCTTCAAGGGATATTCATCCTGAAGATACGGTGCATTTTGAAAAATGGCCGCCCCATTGTGTAAAAGGAACTAAAGGGGCGGAATTTCACCCGGATCTCAACACAGATAAAATATCCAGCAAACTTGAAAAGGGAACGGGTAACCGCGACGACGGTTACTCGGCATTTGAGGCTACAAATGCCAATCTGGAGTATCTTCTCAGAAAAAATGAAGTTACAGAGCTTTATGTTGCGGGACTAACCACGGAATACTGCGTTAAGGAAACGGCTATCGACGCCGTCGAAAAAGGTTTTAAAACAATTGTTGTTACTGACGCCGTGGAAGGTGTAAGACAAAACCCCGGAGACGAACAAAAGGCGATGGAGGTAATGAAACAGAAGGGTGTTGAGTTTACCACATCAAAGGAGATCGAAAAAGAGTAAAAAGCTGGCCGGGTTTCAGAATTTACTGAATTTGGGAATTAAAAATCAAGCAATATGCCCGCCCCCATCCGGCCGGTCCTACCCTTTGCAGCACGTACCGAGAAAAAATTGCCTGACTCACAAATGGTGCAGCGGTTGATAACCTCAATCCCGTCCGGGTTAACTCCCGCACTTAAAAGGGTTTGCCGGTTGGCCGAACGCATATCAAAATAATATCTCCCGCGGGAAGCGCCTGAAGTAATTACCCTTTCACCGGCAACAGGCATTTTCATTACAGCCTCTCTTACCTCCTCTCCCACCTCATAACAACAGGGGCCAGCTGACGGACCAATACCTGCCTCTATATCTTGCGGGCGTGTTCCAAACCGCTCATGCATTACCTTGAGTGTTTTGCCTGCAACATTTTTAACTGTCCCCCGCCATCCTGCATGCACAGCGGCCACCACTTTTCTGCAGGGGTCAAACAAAAGCAGGGGGACACAATCGGCTGTTCGCACCATTAAACAAATTCCACCCACAGCCGTTACCATTGCATCGGTATCTTCAAGCACGGTTCCCGGAACGGTGGGGTATCCCCTTTTTTTATTCTTTTCAACTACAATAACATTATTGCTGTGTGTCTGCTTTGCAATAACAAAATCTGACGGGAGAATGCCCAGCTCACCGGCAAGAATCTCATAATTGCGCTCTACATTTTTGTATTTATCCCCCACGTTGAACCCTAGATTCAAAGATGTGAACTCCCCCACACTAACTCCCCCGTGACGGGTTGTAACAAAGTGACTCACCTGATCCCGGTAAGAGAGATTATTAAACTTCAGCAACTCCATTGCCTTACTTTTATTACGGTTTTTTCCGGAAAGCCGGTTTTTTAGGAAACATTAAATTTCCGTCTTTCCTGGGTAAAGGTCTCAACCTTCATGAAATGTGCAAATTTAATTTTTTCCCCGGATCCAAAGGGTTAAAAAATCCAAATAATATTAAGCTTTTTGTAAAAAGGGTTTGCTCATTAATATCAATAATTTATTTTTGAGATCCCATTCCGAGAGAGTATGTGACATATACAGCCGGTTAACGGGGAAAAATTTGCTGACATAAGAAAATGACACTTCAAACGATCGACTGGGTAATATTGCTGGCATTTTTTGCCGTGCTTCTGTCAATTGGTCTCATATCTTCACGACATGCGGGTAAAAACACTGCAAACTTTTTCCTTTCCGGACGGAATATGCCGTGGTGGCTGCTGGGGGTCTCCATGGTTGCCACAACTTTTTCGGCCGACACTCCCAATCTTGTAACAGACATGGTGCGCACGGGAGGAGTTGCAAGCAACTGGCTCTGGTGGGCATTTCTGCTGACGGGAATGCTAACGGTATTTATATACGCCAGGCTGTGGAACCGCTCCAGGGTAATGACTGACATGGAGTTTTACGAACTCCGTTACAGCGGTAAAATAGCCGCATTTTTAAGGGGTTTTCGTGCTATCTATCTTGGTTTCTTTTTCAACGTTATGGTCATTGCCAGCGTTTCTCTTGCATTTATCAAAATCTCAGCAGTGATGCTTGGGCTTCAGCCCGAGCCTGCACTTATAATGGCTGCTGTTGTTGTGGTTTTGTATGCCGGACTAGGTGGATTGAAATCTATTTTGTGGACCGACCTGTTCCAGTTCAGCTTTGCAATGCTGGGAGCGGTAATAGCTGCGGTATATGTTGCAGGATCGCCTGAAGTAGGCGGACTCAGCGAGCTTTTGAGTCACCCGAACGTTTCGGGCAAGCTTCGAATAATTCCTTCGCCCTCGCAGCCTGACATCTTTCTCAGTATTTTTCTCATACCCCTTGCCATACAGTGGTGGGCAGCCTGGTATCCGGGAGCAGAACCTGGAGGTGGCGGCTATGTAGCACAGCGCATGCTGTCGGCTAAAAGCGAAAATCACGCCATCGGCGCTACCCTTTTGTTCAATATATTTCATTATGCGCTCAGGCCTTGGCCGTGGATTATCGTGGGACTGGGTTCGCTGATCATATTTCCCGACATTGCATCGCTGAAAGAAGCGTACCCTGATGTGAACCCGCAATATATACGGGACGACTTTGCCTATCCGGCAATGCTCAAGAAGTTCCTGCCGGCCGGATTGCTGGGACTGGTGGTTGCCTCCCTTATTGCCGCCTATATGTCCACGGTTGCCTCCCAGCTTAACTGGGGATCGTCATACCTTGTAAATGACTTTTACGGAAGGTTTTACAACCCAGGGGCAGGCGAAAAACAGAAAGTGCTTTTCGGAAGAATTTGCACAGTTACCATGATGTTCTTCTCGGTGCTGCTTGCACTTGCATTGCAAAACGCGCTTCAGGCTTTTCAGTATCTGCTTATGATAGGGGCCGGAACCGGACTCATATATATTCTGAGGTGGTTCTGGTGGCGCATCAACGCTTATTCGGAACTGGCGGCGATGATCGCTGCCGGAACCTTTTCGCTTGCCTTTATACTGGTTGAAAATTTTGGGATAACACCTCTTGAAGGTGAAAAAATAGATATTCTGGGAAGGGTGACCACAACAACCTACTGGAATATTTTCAAATTTACCGGCATTGTCTTTCTAACAACCATTTCATGGCTTGTGGTCACCTTTTTGACCCCACCGGAAAATCCGGAAACACTAAGAGGCTTTTACAGGAAGATAAAGCCTGGCGGACCGGGCTGGAGGAGGGTTGTAAACGAGGCGCGCCGGGAAAATGTGGAGCTGGTCAAGGAAGAGGATCTTAAATGGGATGTGCCGACCGGGGTGCTTTGTATGACTATAGGGTGCATTGCCATATACGGCACGCTTTTCGCTATCGGCAACTTTTTGTACGGCAATACGATAACCGCGGTGATTTTTACTACAGTAGCGGCGATTTCGGCAGCAGCACTTTTTAAATTGTGGAACTCTCTTACTTCAGGATAAAAAAATAAAAATATTGCTATAAACCCCAATAAACCTTTGGCAGACAAAATAAAATAATATAAAAAACAGATCAGCCGTGGAAGAAAAAAATAATATGAAACCCTCACTTCTGGTACTGGCTGCCGGCATGGGCAGCCGTTACGGAAGCCTCAAGCAGATCGACCCGGTGGGTCCCTCAGGTGAGACCATCATTGACTATTCGGTATATGACGCGCTGAGGGCGGGATTCGGTAAAATTGTCTTTGTAATAAGAAAAAACATTGAAAAGGATTTTAAGGAAACACTGCTGAAAAAATTCGAAAAATTCACTCAAGTGGATTATGTTTTTCAGGAGCTGGATATGCTTCCTGCCGGATTTGTGCCGCCCGGGGAACGAAAAAAACCCTGGGGAACGGCCCATGCCGTACTTGTTGCAGAAAATGCAGTAAAAACCCCTTTTGCTGTTATAAATGCGGACGATTTTTACGGGTATGACGCCTTTTATCAAACAGCCCGCTTCCTTGAAGAAAATCAAGAGGGAACCGAGTACTCAATGATAGGGTACCTTTTGAAAAATACCCTCTCGCGGCACGGGACAGTTTCAAGAGGAGTATGCAAAACTGACAGCAACGGTTACCTTGTCTCGGTCACAGAGCACACGCGGATAAAAAAGGAAGGAGATGAAATCGTGTGCAACGGTGAGGATCAAAAAAAGGTGTTGCCCGCCGATACACCGGTTTCTATGAACTTCTGGGGGTTTACTCCTTCAGTCTTCGGTCAGATAAAACAGGGGTTTTCCGCCTTTCTAACCGAAAATATATGTGATGAAAAATCTGAATATTTTATTCCAGAGGTAGTTGACAAGCTCATAAAAACCAAAAAGGCAAAAGTAAGGGTCCTCCCCTGTAACTCCTCCTGGTTCGGGGTAACCTACAGGGAAGACAAACCAGCAGCAATAGAACATATCAGGAAGCTGGTGGAAAGAGGCGAGTATCCCGATCCCCTCTGGAAATAAATATAAAATAATGGCTCCACAATTTGGTTAACGCAAAAACGTTATTATATTTGCAAGCAATTGAGCCTCCTTTCTTTTAAAAAGTAGGTTTAATTTATAAAGAAGAGCTGAGAGAACAGGCTCTGCGAAGCTCTAGCAACCGCCCTCCAAAGGGAAATGGTGCTAAAACCTGCCCGAATGGGAATGATAAATTAAAACCGTATGCAATGAAAACAACAATCAGCTTTACAAGTAATTTATTATCCGGCAAATACCCGATTAAAGGTATTTTTGTATATGCCGGGCACACCGCTGTTTTCCTTCTCACTGTTCGAATGTGCAGCATGATGATGCACCATTAGCTGAGAGAAACCGGAGGCCGGTCCGGGCCCTTCATTAGCCACAGCAGAAGGAAGAACCAAGCTGTAACAAGACCGGAGTCCGAACAAAAGCCGGCACATGGCAGGTGCTTCATTGCCGCCTGTGCCAACGGGCCGATTATTATTAAATAAAACAAATAAAAACGATTATAAAAAACACAAAATATGAAAACGACCGATAAACTTTTAAACAGACTGGAAAAAGAGATACTGGTACTTGACGGTGCAATGGGTACCGTTATGCAGGAATATGATCTGAAGGAAAAGGATTTCCGGGGTGAGAAGTTCCCGGATCATAAAACAGACCTCAAGGGGAACAATGATATACTGTCACTTACAAGACCCGGGGTTATTTCACAGGTTCATAACAGATACCTGGATGCCGGTGCAGATATAATAACAACCAACACTTTCAATGCAAACAGGGTATCCCAGGCCGATTACGGCACGGAAGATTTTGTTTACGAAATGAACCTTAATTCAGCAGCCGTTGCCAAAGAGTGCGCAAACAGAAAGAATCGTGAAAACCCTGACAAATGGAGATTTGTGGCAGGCTCTGTCGGACCGACAAACAAGAGCTCATCCATACCAGTCGTACCGGAAAAACCCCACAAAAGGGAGATATCTTTTGATGAACTGGCCGAGTCTTATATGCCTCAGGTTGATGGACTGATCAAGGGGGAGGCAGATATACTGCTTATCGAGACCTCCTTTGACACCTTGAACACAAAGGCTGCCATTTTTGCCTCACTCAGGCTTTTTGAAAAATACGGATTCAAAATCCCTGTTGTGCTGTCCTTTTCTCTTGATTCGCTTGGCAAAAGGGTATTGTCGGGACAAAGTGTTGAGGCTTTCATCAATTCAGTCAGCCATGCCGACCCTTTGGCTATGGGACTTAATTGTACGGGCGAGGGATCGCTCCTGAAGGATTCTTTCATTGAGCTCTCTGAAATATCACCTTATTACACTATATTCTACCCCAATGCGGGAACTCCCGATTCCAACGGTGAGTATTCGCAGACAACCGGTGAATTCCGCTCGCAACTTGAACCTCTGCTTGAGAGCGGCAAAATAAACATTCTGGGAGGGTGCTGCGGAACTTCGCCTGATTATATTGAAATGCTCAGCGAACTTGCCGGAAAATACACACCAAAAAAGCCTGCTAAGAAGGAAGGGGGTTTAAAGCTAAGCGGACTGGAAACGCTTGAGCTCAAACCGGGCAACCTCGTTATTGCAGGAGAAAAAACGAACACGGCCGGGTCAAAGGCTTTTGCAAAAAGTATAGAAAACCGCGATTATGAAAAATCGGTCAGCATTGCCCGGCAACAGGTAGAAAACGGTGCACAAATACTGGATGTGTGTGTTGACGATCCCCTTGTTGACGGGAAAAAGGCAATGCGAAGAATTCTCCATTCATTCGGTTCGGATCCTGTCACTTCACGTGTTCCTGTAATGATAGACTCCTCGGATTTCGGGACTGCTGAAGCCGGACTTAAATGCCTGCAAGGCAAAGGAGTTGTTAACTCGATTAACCTCAAGGAGGGTGAAGAGGATTTCCTTGAAAAGGCCAGGCTTGTCAAACACTACGGAGCATCCGTTGTTGTAATGCCCATTGACGAAAAGGGTCAGGCAAACTCCTTTAAGCGCAAAACCTCAATTGCATCAAGGGCCTATAAGCTGCTTACGGAAAAAGCGGATTACGAGCCTTCAAATATCCTTTTCGATCTAAATGTTATGGCCGTTGGGACCGGAACGGATGTTGAAGAAAAGGTTGCAGCGGATCTGGTTGATACATGCCGCTGGATAAACGAAAATCTTCCGGGTGCAGGAACCGTTGCCGGGGTAAGCAATCTTTCCTTCTCCTTCAGGGGAAACAACGAAATACGAAGCGCCCTTCACGCGGTCATACTGGAGCATCTGGTGGAGGCAGGACTATCGCTTGCCATTGTGAACCCTGGAGAACCGAAAGAGACCGGTGATTTCAGCAGCGATCTGATAAGCCTTTGTGAGGAGCTTCTTTTCCGTCCCTCGGAAAAAGCACTGAATCAGCTTATGGAGTGGAGCGGGGATTCTTCTTCTCAGAGAAAAACGAAAGATGACGGTCAAAGCAAATGGCGTGAGCGTGGTGCCGAAGAAAGACTTGAATACTCGCTTTTACACGGTATAACCGAATACCTTGGGGAAGACATAGATGAACTTTGCGGGCATTATGAAGACCCCATGGAAATAATACACGGTCCGCTTATAAACGCAATGAAAACTATAGGGGAATTGTTCGAGAAAGGAGAGATCTTTTTGCCGCAAATAATCAGAAGTGCCGGTATAATGAAAAAAGCGGTAGACCACCTGCAGCCAAAAATTTCCGAAAGTACAGCTGGCACCCAGGCCAACACCAACGGTAAAAAGCTTATACTTGCAACTGTAGAGGGAGACGTACACGATATAGGGAAAAACATAGCCAAGCTGGTCCTCTCATGCTACGGATATAAAATAATTGACCTTGGCATAATGGTACCCTCAAAAGATATTGTAGACAGGGCTGCTGAAGAGAAGGCCGATTTAATCGGACTAAGCGGTCTTATTACCCCTTCGCTTGAAAAAATGGGAGAGGTTGTACAGATGCTGGAAGACAGGGGTATGAACATCCCGGTAATAATCGGCGGTGCGGCAACTTCTAAAAGGTATACGGCGCTGAGGCTGGATCCGCTCTACAGCGGTGCCGTGGTCCATGTCAACGATGTTGCTGGAGCCCCGATAGTGGCAAGAAAACTTATTTACAGCGATAAACATCCCGGCTTCCTGAAAAAGGTTAAAAAACAGTACCTGCAAATTCAGGAGGAGGAAGAATAGCAGTACACCAAGCGGATTATCCAGGCTGAAGAGGATCGGGTGGTTTTTTGTAACTTACAATCTTTCAATCCTTTCACCGGAGAGCAAAATGTAGGATCTCATGGAGGCGGCGGTAAGGCAGGCATGAACGGGAAGTATATATATTATATCCCCTATGGAAAGCTTTTCCGCTTTTTCCTTTCCTGCATGTATTATTCCGTGATCATGTGAAAGAGATTTTACATACATTCCCGTTTCCCCCGCATCCCAGCCATCTGTGACAGGGGTTGCCACTTTCCCGTAATGTTTTGTACCGTCCGGCAAAAATGAATAATCCTTTGAAAAGTGCTCCCCACCGCCATATACCACTATTTCATCGCGATGAGGGTATTTTGCCACAACGGGGCATCCCATTGCTATGGCTATCTCATCTTTGTCACATGAGCCGATGAAATTTTGTGCCAGGTCATAAAAAACCATATTCCCGGGTCTTACCTCGTCGATTCCGGTAAAATCGCCGGCTACACTGAAAGTAGGGGTGTCGCCGTCGGAAATTACCAAATCCGGGTATCGTGAAATGTATCGTTCTTTAAGAGGTATCATTCCATCTTTGGTTTCCCTGTGCACCGAGAGGATCTTTTCCCTGTCGCCGGCCGCCTTGTAGCTGTGACCGGCATGGGTCAAAAACCCTTTGAATTCAAAGTCCCGATTTTTATCCAAAAGAGCAAGTATCTTTTCAATTGTATCAAGGTTGCCGGGATCCAGGCCTGTGCGACGGTAGCCACAGTCAATCTCGATAAAAAAACCCACCTTTGATTTAATTTTACCTGCTACTTTCTCTATTGCTTCAGGCGAATCGACAAGCAGGTTCAAAGAGACCTTTCCGGCAACTTTGTTGATCCTTTCAATCTCCAGAACATTCAACGGAAAAGAGACGGTTATATCCCTCCAGTTATCGGCGGCAAAATACTCTGCCATTTTAAGGGAGGAAACCGTTATTTTGTCAACCCCCATATTGCGGTACCAGCTGCCTATATGATGCGACTGGTGAGTTTTAAAATGGGGGCGCAACTGCAGATTATTAGCTGCCGCCTTGTCGACCATTTTTTTAATATTCCGGCGGCACTTTTTTTCATCAACCAATAGTGAAGGTTCGATCAATTCAACCATAACCTATTGTTTTTCCGCAAGTCCGGCTTCCGCAACAGTTATCAGCAACGTGCGCTGAATGGCAATATGACCGTCCCTGTTAAGCCACCATTCGTCAAGGGAATGAACTCCCCCGCCTACAGAACCTCTTCCAATTGTTACGGCGGGAACACCCAGGGAGATGGGAACATTTGAATCGGTTGAGGAACGGGCCAGGCGGGGCTCAAAGCCGAATTTTGTTATGGCTGCCATTGAACGCTGAACAAGAGGTGTTGAGGGGTCAATTTCACCCGAGGGACGGTTGCCTATCTGCTCCAGATCGAGTTCCAGTTTACCGTTGGAGGAAATTCTTTGATTTTCCTCTTCAAGTGCTTTTTCCATTGAACTTACAAAAATCTCCTCAATTCTGCCGAGATATTCATTGTCTACCGAGCGCATATCAACCTCCATCCAGGCTTCATAGGGTATGGAGTTTACCGAAGTGCCCCCACCAATACGTCCCACATTATAGCTGGTACGGGGGATATCACCGCTGACAAACTCGCCGGCTTTTCCATCAAATTCCCTTATAGCACGCCCAAGGGCATGAGCAGGATTAACTTCCCCGAAGGCTCCCCAGGAATGGCCGCCGGGTCCTTTGAACTTTGGACGGTAACGAATCGACCCAAGCGCCTTGTTGACAATACGGTCCTCTCCCCCGCCGTCAACCGAGATAAAAGCATCTATTTGCCGGCCCTCTTCCCTGAAAAGGTGTTTTACACCCCTCAGATCACCTATACCCTCCTCTCCCACTGTACCGACAAACCAAACATCGTCTTCTGTTTCAATCCCGGCCTTGTTCATCGCACGCAGCACAGTAAGCACAATGGCCATACCACGGGAATCGTCACCCACACCCGGGGCAAACAGAGTGTCACCTCTCATTTCCACCGAAACATCGGTACCTTCAGGGAAAACAGTATCCATATGGGCCGACAGTACCAATACCCTGTCGCCTTTTGTACCTTTTCTAACTCCGATAACATTGCCCTCCTCATCAATGAATGCATCATCAACACCGGCCCCGGCTATCATGTCCCTGAACGCGGCAGCCCTCTCGTCTTCCATAAAAGGAGGAGCAGGAATTTCAGTTATCTTGATATGGTCCTCAAGTGTGCGGTCTTCAAGCGCGAGAATAATATCAAAAGCCTCCTGTATCTGAGGATGCTCCGCCAGATTTCCGGCTTCTTCTTTATATTTTTCATCTATTTTCATCTCTGATACATCATTTGATTCGCCACCTGACTCCACACTGCAGGAAAATGTAACAACAACGGCAATCGCCGCAACACAAAGTCCCTTTAAAATATTTGTAACCTTCATAAATTAAGTTTAGCATGAAAAATTTATACTTTAATGCCTTTTTGGCCCCTGACCGGCTTCAGTAAGGAGATTTTACCAGTCAAACCACCTTCAAATATATAAAAATAATCCCTTTTAAAAACATTCTGAATTATTTTGATAACAGCATACAATTATATAGATTTGCAATATCGAATTTCGATATAATCTTAATAAGATCCCCTCACTGGCTTTGCACATAGTCGGTAAAGATAAAAAGAAAGTTAAATGATAATAACTAATAACATATCACTCTCTTTCAACAATTCATATATTTTTAAAAACCTGAGTTTCAAAATAGAAAAAGGAGAGAATACCTGTGTTTCGGGTCCATCAGGCAAAGGCAAATCATCGCTGCTGAAGATGCTGCAGGGTTATCTCCTGCCCGAATCGGGTTTTATAGAAATAGCCGGTATGGAACTGAATATTGCAAATATTAAGGAGATAAGATCCTTAATGGCTTATGTGCCCCAAAATATAAATCTTCCCGTTTCAGACGGGATGGAGCTTTTAAAGCTGGTTGGAGTGGAAAACAAGAGTGAAAAGGTTGGTCACTTTGCGGAAAAACTCGGAATTCCTTCCGGTATGCTTGACAGGGACTTCGATGAAATGAGCGGTGGACAAAAACAGCGAATAGTTATAGCCGTTTGCCTGTCACTTGAAAGGGATATTATTTTGCTTGATGAACCCACCTCTTCACTTGACAACGGATCTATTGAAAAATTAATGAATCTGATAAAAGAGATTGAAAACAAAACGGTAGTGTCCGCCTCCCATAATCCTTTATGGATGGGGCTTGCAGACAAGATCATAACACTTTGAAAGGCTTTGCAAATGTGTTTGACTGCATATATTATACAATCATCAATATGCAAATATTAAGACGGCTTTTGACAACGACAGTATGCAAATATTAAGACGGCTTTTGACAACGACAGTATGCAAATATTAAGACGGCTCTTAACAACGAACAGCATGCAAATATAAAAACAGCTCCTGACAATGAATGATATGGTTGATATAAAAATATTTGACCTTGCCCTTGGGTTTGCTATACTTGCAATTCCTCTGCTGGTTTTTCTCTACTTCAGGGTCAGAATGGTAAGTGACCTTTTTATAAGCATTGGGAGGATGATCGCTCAAATGTTCCTTGTGGCACTCTATCTTGACTGGATATTTGAGATGAACAATCCATGGATAAATTCCCTCTGGGTTTTTATTATGGTTTTAATAGGTGCAGGCACCATAGTTCACAGGGTCGGGATTAGCTGGCGCATCTTTCTTTTCCCCCTTATCCTGGCCGGACTTTTGTCTATGGCAATAATTGACGGTTTTTTCATCGGACTTATCATACGGCTGGACTACTTTTTCGATGCACGCTATTTTATACCTATTTCAGGAATGGTGCTGGGAAATTCAATAAATCACAATATAGTGGGACTTACAACTTATTTTGACGGTTTGTCAAAACGCAAAGAGCTTTACTATTTTATACTAACTAACAGCGGAAGCCGGAAAGAAGCTATCCGCCCTTATATTCAGGAGGCTATTGTAAAAGGGCTCAACCCCCTGCTTGCCAATATGTCGGTTATAGGACTTATTTCCCTGCCGGGCATGATGACGGGGCAGATACTGGGAGGCGCCCCGCCGGTTACGGCTATCAAGTACCAGGTTATGATAATGATTGCAATATTTGTCGGCTGCACATTGATATTGATATTGAGCATACTCTATTCAAACTTGTTAGTGTTTGACTCATACGGAAATATTAAGCTTTTGCAACGAAAAAAACACACAAATAATCAATAAAGGAGTTTATTATGACAGATTGTTCAGGATGCAAAATTTGCAGCTGCTACCGGGGGGAAGATTGCGTTCGCGGTCATAACTTTGAAAGTTACGGCGAACCAACACAAAGAGAATACGGCAAAACGGAAAATAAAAAAATCATGGAGGTTTCAACCCGCATTGAGGGGGAGCATTATATGGAGTGGACAAGAATTGAGGAGATAATCGGTTTTGCAAGACGAATGGGATACAAAAGGATAGGAATCGCTCATTGTGCGGGACTGACCAATGAAGCTAAAACCCTGAGGGATATACTCAAAAAGAATTTTGAGGTTCACGCCGTTTGCTGCAAGTTCTCGGGAGTTGACAAAAAAAAGTTTGATCTGGTACAAATCAAAGAAGAGAGATACGAGGCTATTTGCAATTCGATTGGACAGGCAATGGTGCTGAACGATTTGAAAACTGATCTTAATATAACGGTGGGCTTGTGCGTGGGACACGATATTTTGTTCACACAAAATTCTGTTGCACCCGTAACAACGTTTATTGTAAAGGACAGGGTTACAGGTCATAATCCTGTTGCCACACTTTACTCAAATTATTACAAAAAAAAGTTTGGTGTCGAATAACTCCTTAAACAGTTGTTTATAAGTTAAAACATACTTGTGCTATGGAAAACAAACTTGTAAGAGACCTCTTTATAGGCTTTATAAGGGTGCACATACTCTACCACACTTCAAAAGAGCCGGTATTCGGGGCCGAATTTAAGGATGAACTTAAAAGGCACGGCTATAATGTTTCTTTTGGAACGCTCTATCCCATTTTTCACAAGCTTGAAAGGGACGGCTATATAACTTCGGTGAAAAAAAATGTAAAAGGGAAAATAAGAAAATATTACACGATAACAGACAAAGGCAGGGAAGCACTGCTAATAGCAACCGAAAAAGCCTGCGAGCTGGTTGATGAACTCAAAAGCTGATGTTAAATAATTATCAAAATAAAAAGCTGAATAATATATGATATACAAAAGTCAATACGGCGATATATTCTATAAAATACAGGGCCCGGAAAATGCACAGGTTGTGGTTTTCACCCACGGGATGGGGGCCGATCATAACACTTTTGACCCCCAGACGGCTAAAATCGGGGAAAAATACCGTACAATCGTATGGGACATGCCCGAACACGGAAAATCCTTCAAATCAGGAGAAGATTTCAACTTTTCAGTAGCAGCAGAATGTCTGGCAGGTCTGCTGGATGAAACCGGAACCGGAGAAGCGGTCCTGGTAGGCCAGTCTCTTGGCGGATTTATAAGCCAGTATGCTGCAATTAAATATCCGGGACGTGTCAGGGCTGTCGCGGTAATCGGCTCTACGGCGATGGACAGGGGGTTAAGCAGAGCCGAGTATCTGCTGATGAAGGCTTATTCTTTTGTCAGCATGCTGATACCCTGGAGAATGATAAAATTTTTTGTGAAAAAGACAATTGCTAAAAAAGAGGCCACAAGGCGGTATATAGAAAAAAGGATGGAAAAGGAGGGCAGAAAGCAGCTGCTTGCAATATCCAGGGGGACAAAAAAAGCAATATACAAAGGGATGCAAAAACCTGTCCGGCACCCTCTGCTGATTACACACGGTGAAAATGAGATACTCTTTCCCAGGCGAAAATTCAAAAAATGGCACAAAAGATCGCCTGAGAGTGAATATTTTGTTATACCCGCTGCCGGTCATGTCGCAAACCAGGACAACCCCGCTGAATTCAACTGTATACTGCTGCGCTTTTTGGAAAAGTTGAACAGAAAATAAACGTTTCAGATCAAATTTACTGAAAAAATGGTCATTTAAAAGCTTTGTCAGCTCCAGGCCGGGATCCCATCTCCAGATTATGCCTCCCTTCTTTCAATAATGCTAAAAAGACCAAAAGGCGCTCAGGATTCCCACTCCTGAGTATGCTGCTTTCAGTTTAGCAAACCGGGACTATGTTCTATGGCGTAACTTCTGAAAATATTTTTAATACTGTTGGTAAATCGTATTTATTGATTACAATAACCAAAGCTGTAATTAATCAAATAATTTTTGAAAATAAAAAAAATCTCAATTATATTGTGTTGATAAAACAGCAGCAACGAATAAACACAACAATACTTTCCCCTGCTTGAATGAATTTTTAATATATTTAAAAACAAAGTCCATGAACACAAAAAAGTTTCAATCACAGCTTTATTTGTTAGTAGTACTGACAGGTATATTGGCCATTACCTTCGGATGCGAAAAGGTAATGTTTTGGAAAGATGAAGTCCCTTCTGTTACAACACTACCGGTAACGGATATCTCTGTTCAGCCTGAAAGCAATTTTTATTCGGCAACGGCCAGCGGCGAGGTTACCGAAGACGGGGGGGTCAAGCGTGACACACCGCGGTGTGATCTGGTCTACCCAGGAAGACCTTGGTGTTGTTCTGCAGGATGATGGCAGCGTGGTCAGCAAAGACGGGGTCTCACCGGTAAAGCTTCAAGGGACCGGCACAGGGGAGTTTTCAAGCAATTTAACAAACCTGGAACCTGATACAAAATATTATGTAAGGGCCTTCGGGGTCAACAGCGAAGGTGTGGGCAGCGGGGATGTTTTGGAATTTGAAACCGGTCCGCAACCCGAATTTACACTGACACTGATGGCAGAACCGGAAGAAGGGGGTTCAGTTGGAGCTTTCGATGAAGAGGAAACATTCCATGAGGGGGGCTTGGAACTAAAGTATAACCAGAGAGCATATATCGAGGCCGAGACCAATGAAGGCTACAATTTTGAAAACTGGAAAGATGAGGAAGGAAACATTATATCTCACTCATCAAGTTTTGAATACACGATGGAGGCAAGAGATGTTACCCTTACAGCCAATTTTTCTGAAATACCTCTCTACACTCTTACCCTGATTGCCAAACCTGAAGATGGCGGAACCGTTGAAGGCTCAGGTGAGTATGAAAGATGGGAATTTATTAATATAACTGCAACACCCAACTTCGGATATGAATTTGTAAACTGGACCGATGAGCAGGACAATGTGATCGAAACCGATGCAAGTTTCAGATACCAGATCAGCGAAGATGCTACCCTTACAGCCAATTTCAGGGTGCCTGACGGTGTTGAAGGAACCGTAACTGACATTGAAGGCAATGAATACAATACTATTTATACTTGAAAAAGTAAAATAAAAACAAGGAAAAGTGATGTATTTTGTTTATATTTAAGTCGTTACACAAATAACACAAACAAAAAAACACCACTTTTCAGATGAAAAATACAAAGAAAAAA
>PWHJ01000066.1 GCA_003554865.1 Bacteroidota bacterium
AGAAGCTTGTTAAGAAACAATATAAATACCATATTAGGCACTACAAACGAGTTTGAAAATTTATTTCAATAAAAATAGGGGTTACAGAGCGGAGAGAAAACTTAAACCGCGGAAGTCAGGAATAATATCCGCTTTAAAACTTCATGATCTTATAAACAGTTTAGCGGAAGATATTTAAGGTTTTATAAAAAATTATTCAAATTTTGAGAAACCTTAAATCCAAAATTCAGTATAAAGAACAACAATCTTTTAATTATATGCGGAAGTTTTCTGCTGATTAACTGAAGGCTTTAAAACAATAATGGGAATAAATACAATGAAAATAAAGGGAGCTTTTTGCATTTTGTTCATGGGGTTTACTGTTTTTAGCCATGCACAGCAGGACCCGCATTTCAGTCAGAATATGTATAATATTATGACAGTAAATCCCGGGTACGCCGGAAGCAAAAATGCAATCTGTGCAACAGCTATGAACAGGCAGCAGTGGGTGGGCTTTGAAAATGCACCTGTTACATCTGTTTTCAGCTTAACTTCACCTTTTAGTTTGTTCGGGGCCAACCATGGGGCCGGCCTGAACGTAATGAACGATCAGATCGGCTTTGAAAACAATATCAGCCTTTCACTTTCCTATTCATATAAAATAACCACCGGGGAAGGGAAGCTTGGGGTAGGCATGAGCTTTAGCATGATAAACAGCTCACTGGATGCAGAATGGGTAATTCCCGATAGCGAATATCATACACCGCCTTCATCCGACCCTTCTATTCCGTCCGGAAACGAAAGTATTTTAACCCCGGATTTTTCCCTTGGCATATTTTACAATACAGATGAGCTCTATTTTGGGCTTTCAGCCACTCATGTAACTGAACCTGAATTGAAATACACTGAAACGGCAACATCATTTTTAAGCAGGCACTATTACATTACAGCAGGATACAACTTTAAGCTCAGCAATCCCAAATACGAGCTGACACCTTCACTCTTTGTTCAGTCAGACGGAGCAGTTTCACAACTGAATATCGGCGGGCAGATCCATTATGACAACAAAGTATGGGGCGGACTGTATTACCGCGCAGGTTCCGCTGTTGTAGGCATGGCAGGCATGGAGCTTTTTGAAGGCATAAAACTGGGATACTCCTATGACTTTGCAACAAGTTCTCTGAACAGGCACAGCAAAGGTTCTCATGAATTTGTGTTGCGCTACTGTTTTAGCCTCAGCATAGATAGAACTACTGAAAGCTACAGGAGTATCAGGGTTTTGTAATGAAATATTAATTTTTTGAAGAAACTTTACGTTGCATTATACTTTAATAATCTGGAAGGTTATGAAAAATTTTTTCTTTTTAAGTTTAATGACAGTTGTCATTTTAACCGGTTGCGGCAGAGCTCCCACCGGTGAACTTGTTGGGGTACAGGACAGGGACACATGGTTTGAGCCGGACCCCTACGGTATGGTTTTCGTCCCTCAGGGAAGCTTTGTAATGGGACCAAGTGATGAAGACGTAATGTGGGCTAATAACGCCTTTAACAGAACCGTTTCAGTTGACGCATTCTGGATGGATGAAACTGAAATAACCAATAACAAATACCGTCAGTTTGTTTACCATGTAAGGGACTCGATTATGAGGCGCATGCTTGCCGATGCAGGCAGAACAGAGTATGAGATTACAGAAGACGAGTTTGGTGAACCTCTTGATGAGCCAATATTAAACTGGGAAGAGCCAATAGACATGGAGGACCTGGAGACAAACCAAATTCTGGAGGATATGTACTATCAGGGCGATGAGCGCTTTTGGGGGCGAAAAGAGCTGGATACACGTAAACTAAACTTCGAATATTTTTGGGTGGATTATGAACAGGCTGCAAGGAGTTCAAATCGTTATAATTTTGAAACAGAGGAATATGACGGGGTAGTATATGATCAGGATGGGCAAGAGTCTCCCATAGAAGACCGTTCATCATTTGTTCTCAGGGATGTGGTAAATGTATACCCCGATACGCTGGTTTGGATTCACGATTTTACATATTCCTACAATGAACCCATGGCCAACATGTATTTTTGGCATCCCTCCTATGACGATTACCCGGTTGTGGGTGTAACATGGGAGCAGGCTAAAGCCTTCAGCATTTGGAGAACCCAATATCTAAACGAGCATCTTGCAAGAAGAGGAGAGGGATTTGTTCAAAATTACCGCTTACCGCTGGAGTCGGAGTGGGAATACGCCGCCCGGGGCGGACTTGAACTATCACCCTACCCCTGGGGCGGACCTTACACGAGGAATTACGACGGATGCTTCCTGGCAAATTTCAAACCCCTCAGGGGCAACTACACAGATGACGGATGGCTTTATACGGCGCCCGTGGCTTCATTTGAGCCAAACGACTACGGTCTTTACGACATGGCGGGTAATGTTGCCGAATGGACAGAAAATGCATACGATGAATCTTTTTACACGGTCACACACGATTTGAACCCCAACTACAGCTACAATGCATTGCCGGATGACCCTCCGGCCCTGAAACGCAAAGTGGTAAGAGGGGGATCATGGAAAGATGTGGCCTATTATCTGCAGGTTAGTACCAGGAGCTACGAATATCAGGACACTGCCACATCCTACGTAGGCTTCAGGAATGTAAGATCTTACCTTGGCGATAAAGGGGGAGGCACACAGTGGTGGTAAAACTCTACATTTAAATAAGTAAAATCTAAAAATGTATAAATTAAAAAAACAAAAACATGGGATTTAGCGAAATCGTACAAAGTGCTGGTTGGAAAAACTTTATGTCAAAGTTATATGGAATTGGTGCAGCCATTGTAATTATGGGAGCCCTTTTCAAAATCCAACACTGGCCACTTGCGGATATAATGCTTTCAGTCGGCCTAACCACGGAAGCACTTATATTTTTCTTCTCATCTTTTGAACCGCAACATGAAGAGTATGACTGGTCGTTAGTTTATCCTGAACTTGCCGGGATAGGTGGAGATGATGAAGAAAATCAGGAGCACCTCCCAAAACAGCAGCCAAGGCCCAGGGTAGTCGAAAGCTATGCTCATGGTGGAGGAGGAGGTAATCCAGCGGTGCTTACCAAATTTGATGAGATGATCCAAAATGCGGAAATCACGCCTGAATTATTTGACAGGCTGGGACAAGGACTGAAAAACCTGAATGATACCACCGCAAAACTCTCTGATATCTCAAATGCAGCCCTGGCAACAAATGAATATGTCTCGAATGTAAAGAAAGCTGCATCTTCAGTTGACTCTTTGAGTGAAACATTTGAGCAATCATCGGGTAATCTGAAAGAGTCCAC
This sequence comes from Bacteroidota bacterium, assembly GCA_003554865.1. Classification (GTDB taxonomy): domain Bacteria; phylum Bacteroidota; class Bacteroidia; order Bacteroidales; family PUMT01; genus PUMT01. Next base: position 3,313 of record PWHJ01000066.1, read on the forward strand.
GGAAGCTATTCAAAACTCCAGCAATGAGCTTATTAAATCATACAATCAGCTGGCCGAATCGATAAACGGAGAAAACGGGGCAATCAGTGAAGGAAATAAAAATGTGGGAGAAAAGCTCGGCCATTTAAACAAGAACCTTTCGGCCCTGAATGCTGTATATGAACTGCAACTTCAGAACAACAACGAATACATGAAGAGTTCACAGGAGGTTTACCAGGGACTGGACAATGTTACAGAAAACCTGAAAACATCAGTGGAAGAGACCGAAAAATACAGGGAAGAGATTTCCAGGCTTAGCAAAAATATATCTGATTTGAATTCCATTTACGGTAATATGCTCTCTGCAATGAGCATGGTAAACAAGCCTAAATAAAAAATAAACCTACTGAGGAATTATGGCAGGGAAAAAGGAAACCCCGAGACAGAAACTGATAGGAATGATGTATTTGGTGCTTATGGCTTTGCTGGCACTGAATGTATCGGTTGAAGTTCTAGACGCATTTGTTGTTGTCGACGACGGGCTGTCAAGAACTATCGGCAATTTTATGTCAAAAAATGAAAGGACCTACAGGGAGTTTGACCAGAGATATGCAGAAAACCCCCAAAGGGTAGGTCCATGGAAAGAAAAAGCCGATAGTGTAAGGGAAAAGGCAAACGAGCTTTACGATTATATCGAAGAGCTGAAAGTTGAAATTGTCAGTACTGCTGAAGGAGAAGATTCAGAGGCAATTGTTGACGGTATAGTTGTAAGCGACAGGATAGTACAAAGGGAGAACCTTTCGGTGCCCGGACAGGTGATGTTGGGTGCTCACGATAGAGGAAAGGCAAGAGATCTTAAAAATGCAATAAGTGACTACCGTGATTTTCTTTTGACTTTCGTTGACGAAGATAATGAAGGCGTAATTTCTGCCATAGAAACAGGCCTTGATACTTCTGACCCACCTCCAAAAGATGGAGCAACCCCAACATGGGAAACCCAAAATTTTTCATATATACCGATGATAGGAGTGATTACGCTGATGACCAAAATGCAGGGCGACGTCCGCAATGCAGAAGGGAATGCTATCAATTACCTGCTTCAGCAAATAGATGCCGGAGCATTTATGTTCAATGCCCTTGAAGCAACCGTAATACCTAACACAAATCATGTGCTGCAGGGCAACGAATACGAAGCAGAGGTTTTTCTGGCCGCTTTTGACACAACTCAGGCGCCTGAGGTTTTGCTGGGTGATTACAGAACTGTTACCCGCTCTGACGGTACAACTGATTATGAAATGGTGGGAAGAGCAGATACACTACCTGTCAGAGAAGGAAGAGGAGTCTACAACATCAGGCCCACACGTACAGGCCGCTTTGACTGGGGCGGACTGGTACGTATGAGGGCCTCCGATGGTTCTTATATTAACAGGCCGTTTGAGGTATCCTATCAGGTGGCAGATCCAAGCCTTGTTGTATCGCCTAGCAGAATGAATGTTTTCTATCAGGGGCTGGAGAACCCGGTTGAAATTTCCATTCCGGGAGTGCCCGCAGACCAGATAAATGCAAGAATAAACAACGGTAACATAAGGAGGATTTCGGGCACAAATTATATTGTTGAGCCTGAAACTACCTCCAGAGAAGCTGTTATATCGGTAACAGGGACAATCAACGGGGAAACAAGGGACTTTGGCACACGGGAGTTCAGGGTAAGGTCAGTACCGGATCCGGTTGCAGTTGTAGCCGGGCGCACAGGCGGCAACATTGGCAGGGGGGAGCTGGCTGAACAAATGGGAGTTTTTGCTGAAATGGAAGGTTTTGAATTTGATCTTGAATTTACAGTTCAAAGCTTTACAGTATCTACTTCAGTTGGCGGATATGTCAGGGACGCGCGCTCCAACAGCAACCGTATTACCGAAGAACAAAGGGATATAATAGAAAGTGCAAGAGCAGACCAAAGAATATATTTTGACGATATTATAGCGGTAGGACCGGATGGTGAACAACGGCGGCTACCCACGGTCGGCTTCAGGATAAATTAAATCGACATACTGTAATAACTCAGTGAATACTAGTTTAATTAAATAATATACGGATGAACCCCCATCAACCTTTGTCAAACAAAATATGAAGAACAAACATGGGGGCCCATACGGCCAAAAGAGATAAACTTAATTGACATTCTATAATAACTTGTTGAATATTAGTTTAATAAAATACATTTTACGGATGAAAAAGTTAATTTTAATTTTAGTTTTAGCAGGATTCGCTCCTTTGTTTTTCAACGTTCAGGATTTGCAAGCCCAGGTTGAAACAAGAGGAGTTTATGAAAGGGAAAATGTCCCCTACAGAAAACCTGTTCCCCTGCCTTATTTAAGGGAGGCTGATGTTGCATGGTCAAAGATCGTATGGCGAATGGTAGACCTGCGCGAAAAGATGAACCATCCCCTATATTATCCTACTGAACCTATGGGGCCAAGAATGAGCTTCATTGATGTAATTTTAAAATATGTTGAAGAAGGTGAGCTTGAAGTCTATGATGATGAGGATTTCAGACAGCCGCTTGAAATTGATGAAGTCCATTATCGCCTGGGAGCAGAAGAAACAACAACAACGGTTACAGATCCTGACACAGGAGAAGAAATTGAAAGGGTAGTTGAAGGAGAGGTCAGGTCACATGAAGTGAAGCAATACCTGCTCGTAGAACAATGGTACTTTGACAGGAGGCATTCCAGATTTCAGGTGAGAATAATAGGTTTTTGCCCTATACGTGAATACCAGCGGGAGTTTGATGGTGCTGATGATATGGAAATGGATGGTGATGATGGAGAAACACTTCGCAGGCAGCTGTTTTGGGTTTATTTCCCGGAAGCAAGGGAGCACCTTGCCCGTCACGAGGTGATTACCCCAAACAATGATGTCTCAAACCTCTCATTTGACGATATTTTAATACAGCGGCGTTTTGCAAGCTATATATACCAGGAATCCAACGTCCACGACAACAGAGCTATAAGTGATTATGCAGTAGGTCACGAAATATTGCACGAATCACAGAGGATCCAGGAAAAATTGTTTAACTGGGAACAGGATCTCTGGGAATATTAACCCAAAAACGGCAAACTATAAAACCCGGACTGCCAGCAGGCAGTCCGGGTTTTTTTATATATACTCATCTCCCTTATGAATTTTAACATCGTGCAAAAACTGTTTAATCATCTGTTCATCTTTCTTTTTGCAAACCAAAAGGGTGTTGTTGGACTCAACTACAATGCAATCCTCAATACCCTGTAGAACAGCAACCTTATTGTCGGGTAATTTTATTACTGAATTTTTAACATCATATACAAACACATCTTTCCCCGATACTGCATTGCCGTTTTTATCCTTTTCAGAATGCTCATACAATGACCCCCATGTTCCAAGATCAGACCAACCGAAGTCTGAATAAAACACATAAACATTATCGGCCTTCTCCATAATCCCGTAATCAATTGAAATATTCGGACAAGTTGCAAAAGCATCATTTATGAAATCCTGCTCTTTGGAAGTGTTGTAATAATCATGGTTTATTGAATTAAACAATGAATTGATCTCAGGGAGATATTTTTCAAAGGCTTTCATTATAGATTTCAGTGACCAAATAAATATCCCGGAGTTCCAGAAAAATTCGCCGCTCTCGACAAACACCCGCGCAAGCTCATAATCGGGTTTTTCAGTAAAAGTTTTTACTTTCCTGAGATTTGGAAGGTTTTTTTGAACACATTTGGTTTCAGCCTGAATATAACCGTAGCCGGTTTCTGGCCTGCTTGGCTTAACCCCAAGAGTTAGCAATGCATCATTTTCTTGGGCAAATTCAAGAGCCTTTTTAACTTCATTTAAAAATGTATCCAGCTTTACTATTAGATGATCGGCAGGTGAAACAACAACAATTGCCTCAGAATCTTCCCTCAGTATTTTCTGATTTGCGTAAGCAATGCAGGGTGCAGTATTCTTTCTCATGGGCTCACATAAAACCTGCTTATCGGAAATCTGAGGGAGCTGCTCATGCACAATACTCCTGTAATCTTCATTGGTGACAATCAATACATTCTCTTTCGGGAAAAGCCGGCTGAACCTATCGAAAGTTAATTGCAGGAGGGTATTGCCGGTGCCCAGAATATCCAGAAATTGTTTGGGCATGTCTGTTCTGCTCAAAGGCCAGAACCTGCTGCCAATACCTCCTGCCATTATAATGCAGTAGTGATTTTTGCTCATATCATAAATATTTGGTTAAATATAATGTTTTCGAAATATGGTATTTTCCTGTCTAAAATACACTTTAATATGTATAATTTCTACAAGCTAATTTAAGTAAAAATTGAAAGCTCATTTAATTTTTCAGTTATGATTCTGCGTAAATCAGGCTGTTGAATTATCGTGTTTAGTGATTATATACTTTATTCTCAGGTTTTTTGGATCCTTCGGAGGGAAAAGTATTTAATAAAATATTCTGAAATTTTTTGTAAAATTGCCTTTCAATTCTCAAGCATATTATGACACTGTTCCATCATTTGGGTAAGTATGTCCTGCTGCTTAAAAAGGTCTTTGCAAAACCCGAAAAGGCCCGCGTATACTATAAGCAAACCATCAGGGAAATAGAGACTCTTGGTATCAACTCTATCGGGATAATTGCTATGATTTCGGTATTCATGGGAGCGGTAATTACAATCCAAACTGCCTATAATACTGAAAACCCACTTCTTCCGACCTATCTGATCGGCCTGGCTGCCAGAGATTCCATTCTGCTGGAATTCTCAAGCACAATAGTAGCTCTTATACTTGCAGGCAAGGTTGGATCGAACATTGCTTCAGAGCTGGGGACAATGAGCGTAACTGAACAAATTGATGCACTTGAAATAATGGGAATTAATTCGGCCAGTTATTTAATTCTGCCAAAAATAATTGCTCTTATGTTTTTTGCACCATTTTTGACGTTAATGAGTATGATTATAGGTATATTCGGAGGATGGGCTGCAGGAACATCGGTCGGAGCGGTTACAACCACCTACTACATTCATGGCATACAATATGAATTTATACCCTACTACGTTACATATTCTCTGATAAAATCTGTTGTATTTGCATTTATTATAACAACTGTATCTTCTTATCACGGATACTTCACAAAGGGAGGTGCACTTGAAGTTGGGCGCTCAAGCACAAAAGCGGTTGTTCACAGCAGCGTTGTAATTTTGCTTTTCAATTTAATATTAACCCAACTGCTTTTGTCATGATAGAAGTTAACACCTTAAATAAATCATTCAACTGTGTTTGGGTTCTGAAGGATATCACAACCCGTTTCAGCCGTGGTAAAGCAAATCTTATTATTGGCAGGAGCGGCTCGGGTAAATCTGTCCTTTTAAAATCGATCGTCGGTTTACTCGAAATTGATTCGGGAGAAATTTTATTTGAAGGCCAGAACTTTACCCGCATGAATTTTGCGGAACGTAAAAAGATCAGGCGTAAATTCGGGATGCTTTTTCAGGGTGGCGCCCTTTTTGACTCACTTACCGTCTACGAAAACATAAGTTTTAATCTTGACTTTTTCACCAGCATGACAAAAAAGGAAAAACAAAAAAGGGTGAAATATTGTCTTGAGCTCGTAAACCTGAAAAATGTAACCCATCTTTACCCATCCGAGTTAAGTGGAGGAATGAAAAAAAGAACGGCCATTGCCAGAGCGATAGTAATGAATCCAAGTTACCTTTTTTGTGACGAACCCAACTCAGGGCTTGACCCGGAAACAGCTACTATAATTGATAATCTTATAAAAAGGATAACCCTGGAATTGGGTATAACAACTGTAATAAACACCCATGATATCAATTCTGTTCTGGAAATAGGAGACAATGTGCTGTTTATACACGAGGGGCAAAACTGGTGGGAAGGGACTAAAGAGGAAATATTCACCTCCGGCAATGAAGAGCTGAACGATTTTGTTTTTGCAACAGAAATTATAAAAAGAATAAAGCCGCCGAATACAAGCATCTAAAAACAAACGACTTAAAAACCACTAAAATCAAATTATTTAATAACAAAATAACTACATTATATGGATACAAAAAAGCTAAATTTTGACACAAAGCTGATTCATGCAGGTCATTACGACGAACCCTTTGGAAGCGCCACAGTCCCGATTTACCAAACATCCACCTTCGCATTCAAAAGTGCCGAACATGGCGCTCAGTGCTTTGACAACAATAAAAAAGGTTACATATACACCAGGATTAACAACCCCACTATTGAAGCCCTTGAGAACAACCTGGCCGAGCTGGAAAATGGTTATGCAGGTATAGCAACAGCTTCGGGAATGGGAGCGTGTACTTCTATATATATGGCTTTACTCGGCAAAGATGCTCACTTTTTGAGCACATCATCAGTTTACGGTCCCTCCAGGAGTGTTATGGAAAACCATTTCAACCGCTTTGGAGTAAGCTCAGATTTTATTGACACATCTGACATTGAGCTTGTCAAAAAATCAATACGACCCGACACACACATTTTATTCATTGAAACACCATCAAATCCGACAATACAGTTAACCGATATTGAAGCGTGCGCACAAATTGCGCACGATAACGGGGCCATACTGGTAGTTGACAACACCTTTTCCAGTCCGTGTCTCCAGAATCCGCTGGATATGGGAGCCGATGTGGTTTTTCACTCCCTCACCAAATTTATTAACGGACATGCCGATGCTGTTGGGGGTATTATAATAACCAAAACAAAAGAGCTGTACGACAAAATAAGGCCGCTTATGATTTCCATGGGGTGCAACATGGATCCGCACCAGGCGTATCTGATACTGAGAGGGGTGAAAACTCTGGGTTTAAGAATGGAGCGCAGTCAGCAAAACGCAAAAAGGATAGCCCAGTGGCTCGAGAGTCACCCGAAAGTAGAATGGATAAAATATCCCGGACTTGGCTCATATACACAGAAAGATTTAATGAAAAAACAAATGCGCGGGCCGGGAGCTATGATGAGCTTCGAGCTAAAGGGGGGAATTGAAGCAGGAGCTAAGCTGATGAACAATGTGAAAGTTGCTACTCTTGCTGTATCGCTCGGTGGGGTTGAAACACTCATTCAGCACCCGGCTTCAATGACACATTCAGGGCTTCCAAAGGAAATCAGGGAAAAAGCCGGAATAAGCGACGGACTTGTAAGGTATTCGGTTGGCATTGAAGATATCAACGATCTTTTGAAAGATCTGGAAGAGGCGTTTGATAAAATTTAGTTGCTGTATTTCCACTGCTTCCGGGACCTGCTGCAAATAGCGGGTCCCGGTAAAAAGAAGCGTTTGGGTTAAAAATTACTCTTGCCGGTGTTTTTCTATAAACAGCCTGCCTTGCCTGTAAAAAACGAAGCCGGCTGACAAGATCAAAAGAATGGAGGCTGCAAGACTTATCCTTTCTCCAACTGTATATCCCCTCGGGTCAAATTCAAATTCAATTGTATGTTCGCCTTCCGGCACAACCATAGCCCTCAGAACATAATTTGCCCTGAAATGTGGAATATTTTCCCCGTTAATATAAGCCTCCCAACCTTTATCATAAAATATCTCCGAGAAAACCGCAAGCTGGGGGCTATCAGCTGAGGAACGATACTTCAGATAATTTGGTTTATACTCAACAAGCTCAATATTCCCGGAAGAATCGATAGTGTCGGGCAGACCCTCAAGATGATGCTCAAATTTTCTGTCAACTATAGCCTCTCTTGAGGGGTCAAAATCATATAAAGCCTCAATTTCCTCATCAGCATTATCGACCAGGCGGTAATTATTAACGAACCAAGCATTACCCAAAGCATCGGGATTCCTTTGAGCACGAGGGGAGCCTTCATCAGAATCGGGCACTATGAAATATTTAGTGTTTAGCATATTGAACACATCCATATTATTTTCACTCAGGTGAAAATCAATCAAATCCTGATAACGACCAAGTTTTGCACCATGGTATCCGCCAACAGATTTGTGGTGATAAGATGTTACTGCATCATTGAAAGGGCTGCGGGTAGTATTGAAAACACGGAAATGAGGGTCATCATCTTCCAAAATAGTCATATCTGCCTGAGTTCTGCGAAAAGTGCGGGTCTTTTCTACTTCAGTGATAAAATCATCACTACTTAAAAACCGCCTGTTCACGGGCCACATATCAGCAAATAAAAGCACCGCAAGAGCAAACACCAGCCAGTTTGCTTTTACCGTTTTTTTATGATATCCCCATACCAGCAAAGCTGACAGCAAGACAAAAATCAGGGACCTGAAAGCATCGGACCGCATAAGAGACTCCCTGTCCTCACGCAATGCATCAACGAGAAAATCGGGCCAGCCACTAGCAAGAAGCTGGCTGTCAACAGGTGCGGAAAAACTGAATACTCCGGCAAATAAAACAAAAAAAAGTGCTATAGAGCCGGTTATATAAAATGATTTAAAAAGATATTTTTTTAGTTTCTCATAAGAGACACCTCCCTCTATGATCTTTTGCACACCGAGTACACCGAGTAAAGGTATGGTCAGCTGTGCAATCACCAGTATCATAGATACGGTTCTGAATCTGTCATAACCGGGAACATAATATATAAACAGCTCTGAGAGGAACATGAAGTTTTTACCCCATGCAAGCATAATTGACAAAACCGTTGCCGTAACAAGCCACCACTTTACTCTTCCCTTTAATAAAAATAACCCGAGAACAAAAAAGAATATTACAACCGCACCGATATAAACCGGTCCCTCAGTAAAACGTTGTCCACCCCAATAAACAGGCATTTGTGAAACAATATCGCCCGGACGCTGCACCCCGGCACTCTGTAGTTCCTCAAAAACATTGGAATCCTCTCCAAGGTCCATTGTTGAAGAACGCCCCTTGAAATCCGGGATAAAAAGATTCATGGTTTCAACTATCCCATAGCTGTAGTCATCCAAAATATAATCCTTATCCAGACCAGAGGTGCGCTTCTCCTGATCATGAGTTAACTCCGAGGGGCCTCTGGTGGAATATTGCCCGTATTCCCATGTAAGGTAAAGTTTTGTAAAGTTTATACCCGCTGCAAGTACAACAGGTATAAAAAGGATGCCCAAAATCCTGAAAAACCTTTGAACCGTCCCGTTGCGTATTGCAGCAATTAGTTCGGCGGCACCGAATATGACCACTATTATCAACGTATAATAAGTGATCTGCAAATGATTGGCATAAATCTGCAGGGCAAGGAACAGTCCGGTAACAGCGCACCCGAGTAACAATTTGCCTCTGTAGGAAAGATATATTCCGGCAATTACAGGTGCCATATATGCCATAGCGTGAGCCTTGGTATTGTGACCTGCAGCTTCTATTATAAAAAAGTAGGTTGAAAAGCCAAAAGCCAATGCCCCGGCCATTGCGAGCCACGGTCTTACCCGGAAAGCAAGCAACAATATATAAAATCCCAACAAGCTCAAAAAAAGGTATTTCGCAGGAACAGGCAATCCTAACGAAATAACGCTGTCAACATGTTGTACAAGATTTGAAGGGTACAAAACAGATATTTGGTATGCAGGCATTCCTCCAAACATACTGTTGGTCCACAAGGGCTCCTCTCCCGTTTCTTCCCTGAATTCCACGATCTCCTGGGCCATGCCGCGAAACTGGACAATATCGGGCTGTTCAAGTATCTTACCTTCAAGCAGGGGATAAAAGTATACAAAAGATACAGCAATGAAAACCAGCACTGCAACAACGTGCGGATATAACTTTTTTAACAAATTTCTGTTCATTATTAAATTCATTTAGCAATACTTCTAATTACTCGTCCAATTCCTCATAATCAATATATTCACCAGAATCCTTATCTATTTTTTTTGATCTCCGGGGCACATAATCAATTTTTACTTCCCCCTCTTTTTTTGTTTTGTTTCCACTTCTTCTGTCATATCTCTCACGGTACCTTTTGCCCATTCGGCTGAAAAACAAACGTAAAATAAAAGGGAATATGTACCTTGTAAATAAACTGATTAAAAGGTAAACCAAAAGAAATATAACTATAAACCTTATCAATCCGGTCATAACAATGCTCATTGAAACCTACAAAGTTAACATTTTTTCTCTGCAAAAATGAAGTCTTGCCAACCCTTTAAATATACCTGGCAGCTCCTGCTACCTGATAATACGGGCTTTTTTGGTGTTTTTAATTAAATAACAGAGATTTTTTTGAACATATTGATATATAATATATTTTTACAAAAATTTAAATGCATCGATCAGGATAAACCTGATGCATTCAGAATAATATAAACAATTAACAAAGGGATCAAATTGTAAACATTCAAAAAATAACCTACGGATGATAAATACAATTATAACCGGCACGGGCAGTTACATTCCGACCGTTAATATTAAAAACAGCAAATTCACAAAGCAGACTTTCTTTGAAAAGGATCAAACTAAAATAGAAAGCCCTGGAGAACAAACCGTTAACCAATTCAGGGATATAACAGGAATAGCAGAACGCAGATGGGTAACCAAAGAGCAGAACACTTCAGATATTGCAGCCATTGCCGCAGAAGAAGCGATAAAAAACTCAGGCATTGATCCTGAAACTATTGATCAGATAATAGTCGCCCACAACTTTGGTAATGTCATAAAAGGGACCATCCAGACAGATGTTCTTCCATGTTTAGCTGCCAGGGTAAAAAACACAATTGGTATAGCCAACCCTGAATGCGTGGCATACGATATTATTTTCGGGTGTCCCGGTTGGCTGCAGGGAATAATTCAGGCACATTCATACATACTTTCCGGTATGGCAAAAAGATGTCTGGTAATTGGAGCGGAAACACTCTCGAGAGTATCAGACAAATATGACCGCGATACCATGATATTTTCAGATGGGGCCGGAGCTACAATAATTGAAGGTGTTGAGTCTGATGAAAAAAAAGGTGTTCTTTCAACAGCAGCTGTAACACATGCAAAAGATGAGCTTTATTACCTCTACCTTGGAAAATCAAATGCACCTGAGAGTGACCCCAGAGTCAGATATATTAAAATGCAAGGACGTAAAATTTATGAATTTTCAATCTCGAACGTGCCTCTTGCCATGAAAACTGCCCTTGACAAGTCAGGAGTTCCGGTAGAGAACGTTAAAAAGATTCTCATACATCAGGCTAACGAAAAAATGGATGAGGCCATTGTAAAAAAATTCTACAGGCTGTTTGGAATGAAACCTTTAATTGAAGATTTAATGCCTATGAACATTCAGAAGCTGGGGAACAGCTCTGTAGCAACAATACCCACCCTCTATGACATGATCATGAAGGGAACGCTGGAAGGCCACCATATCGGTCCGGGCAACATTGTCCTGTTTGCTTCAGTTGGAGCCGGAATGAACATAAACGCAGTGGTATACAAAAAATAAATTTAAAACATTTTTACCCGGCCGGTTTTGAAAACCTGGCACGCTTGAATTCCCTGTTTCTGTCAAACAGGTACCGGTATGTCACATGTGTCTTGACAACTTTGGCACCAATTTTTTGTGCAACTCTCATCATCGGCGGGTTAAAGTCACCTATCCAGTTTAATTCCAGGTCACTGTAAGGGAAACCCGGCTTAAGTGTATAGTCAGTAAACGCTTTAATTATTGCACTTTCAACTCCTTTGCCCTGATGCTCTGGAACTACTCCGAAAACAATTCCAAAAGCCTTTTTACATCCCTGACGCTTTTTATAGTATAAAAATTTAAGCTTGCCTATCAGATCCATTTTTCCGTTAAGCTTTTTTATTATCTGATTAATTTCAGGAATATTTATAAAAAAGGCGACCGGTTCTCCCCTGAAATATCCGAACCATATCAACCTTTCGTCCATGATAGGCTTTAAGTTCTTAATTAATGCCATAGCATGCGTCATAGTCAACTGCCTCACACCTTTATGTTTTGCCCAGGCCTTGTTGTAAACTTCAAGAAAATCCGAGGCGGCTTTGTGCAGATTTCTTTTGCTGATATTTGTGAAAGAATAAGCTGGATTAGAAAAAACCCGCTCAGCCCTTTTCCATATGTTTTCATCTACTCCATCGGTACTTATGGGGCGCCCGTAGGTATACTGGTTAAAGTAGTTTCTGAAACCATAACCTTCAAAGAGATCTTTGTAATACAAAAAATTATAAGGCATGCAATAATTTGGTTCGAAAAACCCGTCAACAAGCAGACCCCACCACCTGTCACGGTCACCAAAATTCACCGGGCCGTCCATTGCCTCCATCCCTCTTGCCTCGAGCCACTTTTTACAACTATCAAACAATTTGAAGGCAGCATTATTATCGTTTATACATTCAAAAAAGCCCATCCCACCAGTAGGCTGCTCATTGTTAAAAGCATTTTTCCTGTCGATAAAAGCTGCAACACGACCAACAGTTTCCCCTTTTTCACCGGTGAGGATCCACCTGATACATTCCCCGTTGAGGAAAGACTTATTATGTCGCCTGTCAAAGACCTTTTCCACATCCCTGTCAAGAGGACGGACCCAGTTTTTATCATGCCTGTAAAGTTTTATCGGAAGATGAAGGAATTCCCTGACAGTTTTTTTATTGCTAACCTCTACAAGATTGTAGCCCTTTCCCATAATTTAAAAATTGTATAACTTTTGAAAATAGCTACCCGGATATGTTCATCAAAAAGCAAATATAACAAAAGCCAAAGATTATTCACGTTTTCAGAATTCAATTTAAGCAAAAATGAACCCCCTTCAGCCCTGGCCAGACAAAATAAGATGAACAAACCATGGGGGCATCCGTTTGAAACACCTGGTATAATTTACCGCGGACTTGCAAAATGCTGGCATCCTTTTAAATAATGTACTGATGCAAAAGGAGCATAACCTCCAAAGGCTTTAATCTAGTTACCGGCAGCCCTCTTTTTGTCACTTTCACTCCATTTAAGCAGTATCCTGCCAATATTTGTTGAATGACTTGTAATTACTCTCAGCATAGTGATAAGCTCAAGATGGGTTTGCGAGCTTTGTATTGATTTTTCCACAGAACTTTCCAAACGCTGATAATGCTGTCTTTCCATATCAAAGGAAACCTCACGGTATTTTCTGTGCTTTTTCTCCATTTCCTGAGCCTTTTCGAGATTGATATCTGAAAAAACCTCCAGAGCACGGCTCAACTGCTTTAGAGTATTTTTGTGACTCTCAAGAATCTCCTTTTTCCCCTGTTCTGAAAATTCATAATCCGAATCAATCCAGGCGATAGCTTTCCTGTACAACCTTGATGAAACCACATCTGCTATCTGCTCGAGCTCCTTTACTGTGTAGAACATCTGAAAAGATTCATTTGTACGCTCTCCTGATACACCTTCATTACTGACCTTTATAAGATACTCATTAACCCTGTCGCGCAAAAAATTTACTTTCTTTTCCTTCTCCTCTATAGTTGAAAGTACATTTTTATTCTTTTCAAGAAATGCAGGCAAAAAATCATTAACCATTTCCTTTACGGTCATACCCATTCTTATAACCTCCTGTTTGGCAACATTGAGTGCCAGAGCAGGCGTCTTCAGCAGGCTGTCATCAAGATGCTTGACTTTCAGATCAAATTCAGGCTTTTCTCTAACCGGTGGTATGAGTCTGTCGATCAAACCGCCTAAAAACCCCGTAAAAGGCAATAGGACAAATGCTACCAGGATATTGTAAATTGTATGGGCATTGGCTATCTGCCGGGGAACAACACCGGCCGAATCTGCCGCATCTCCGGATACAGCAGGTGAGACACTCTCCACCAAAGTAGCGAAAGGTGATATCCACCACACAAACAGCAAAACTCCCAAAGTTTTGAAAAGAAATACAGCAGCAGCAACCTTTCTTGCCTCCCTGCCAGCTCTTATACTTGCAATAGCCGCAGTAAAGGCTGTCCCGATACTGGACCCGAACATGAGAGGGATTGAGGCCTCAAGGCTCAGCATACCCTGCGATGCAAAAATTATTATAACCCCGATGAAGGCCGCGCTGCTTTGAAGTAACATGGTAAAAAGCATTCCAAGCAAAATACCCAGGACCGGCACCTCAAGTCCGGTTAAAAATCCTGTCAAAGGCTCATATGTACGCAGGGGAATTACTGCCTCCGACATAATGAACATTCCATAAAAAAGCAGCCCCATACCCAAAAGGGATTCTCCCATATTTTTATAAAACTGAGTTTTTGAAAAACCGTAAAGCGCAAAACCACCCGCCACAAGAAGAAGAGAATATTCTGTAATTCTGAAAGCTATTAGCTGTGCTGTAACAGTTGTACCTATGCCGGTCCCCAAAAGCAAGGCAGTTGTCTGCCTGAATTTCATCAATTTTGAATTAACAAAGCTTACAAGCATTGCACTGGTAGTGCCACTGCTTTGAGTCATTACAGTTGCAAATGCCCCTGCTGCAATTGCTATTAACCTGTTTTCAGTTATATTGCTGAGTATTCCCCTTATTTTGTCTCCGGCCGATTTAAGCAGCCCCCTGCTAAGCATCTCTATTCCGAAAAGAAAAAATGCAAGGCCACCTGCCAGCCCAAGAACTATCACTAACACACCTGCCTCACCACCAATCACATTCAATTCTGACCCGTTCTGCAAACTGAGTAAATTGTCATTGGAATAAAGAGACGCGACAATTTGTGTTAGATTCTTAACAGGGGAGTTAAAAGCTGATAATTCATCTTCGGGATAGTGGGAAAAGTAAAAAGGTTTTTCGTCAGAGTCAAAAAAAAACTCAACACCGGAACTACTGGCGAAAACCTTATCAGCTTTAAGCTGATTCGGTGATACACAACTAATCAGCAAAACAAAAATCAGCAGATAAAACTTCATGAAATCCGTCCTGGTTTTGTGCAAAAAAAGTGAACAATCACTAAAACGGTTTAAATCCTATCAGCTCCCTTACCTCCCCCAGGGTTTTGACTGCACTCTCCCTTGCCTTCTCTGCACCCGTTTTAACCACTTTTCTTAAATATTCATCGTCGCTTGATATTGCATATATTTTTTCTCTTATCGGCTCAATAAAAAGATTCAGATCATGGGCAAGCTGTTTCTTCAGTTCCCCGTAACGAATTTCACAAGAGTTGTATTTTTCCCTGAAATAATCTATCACCGAGGGGTCGGAAACAAACTCCATTATAGTAAAAAGATTTTTTATAGGTTCGCTCATTTCCTGGTTTTGTTCAACTGGACCGCTGTCTGTTACCGCTGCCATAACCTTTTTCCTTATGGTTTTTTCATCATCAACAAGGAAAATCCCGTTGCCTTCGGTTTTGCCCATCTTCCCGGTTCCGTCAAGCCCGGGGACCTTAACAAGACTCCTGCCAAAATTGTAAGCTTCCGGCTCGGGAAAATAATTAACATTGTACATATTGTTAAACCGCCTTGCAAATTTCCTGGTCATCTCAAGATGAGGTTCCTGATCTTTTCCAACCGGGACCTTGGATGCTTTATGGATAATTATGTCGGCAGCCATCAACACAGGATAGGTAAGCAATCCGGCATTAACATTATCGGGCTGCAGGCGCACTTTTTCCTTGAAAGTAGTAGTACGCTCAAGCTCACCAACATAGGCTATCATGTTAAGTAACAGGTATAATTCGGCAACTTCATTAAGGTCGCTTTGAATGTAAATGGTTGCTGCCTCAGGATCAAGTCCGCAAGCAAGATATTCCGATATCACCTGGCGAACATGGCCGTGCAGATCGGAAGGGGTAGGATGTGTTGTCAGAGAATGATAGTCGGCTATAAAAAAATAGCACTTGTTTTCATACTGCATTCTTGAAAAATTGGTTAAGGCTCCGAAATAATTACCAAGGTGCAGATTCCCTGTTGAACGTATACCGCTTACAACTGTTTCCATCTTTTGGTTACATTTAAATTTGAGCGCAAATTTAGTTAAATGTGACTAAAATAGTTTCAGTTGTTTTCTTAATTTATGATTTTTAAGTTAATGGCACGAAAAATTTCAACTCAAATATAAACTCTGTTATCTTTGCATTTAACAATAAATTTTACAGGATACAAATCACACTTTATGGCAACCACCAGGCAAAACAAGGTAGCGCGGCTTCTACAGAGGGAGTTGGGAGATATATTCCAAAAACAAAGCAAGTCACTTTTTCAGGGGGCAATGATCACCGTAACCGTTGTACGCATAACTGCTGATCTAAGCCAGGCAAGGGTTTATCTGAGTCTTTTCCCCCCGCACAAAAAAAACGAAATATATGCCACAGTCAATGAAAAAGGAAAAACAATCAGACATGAGCTGGGAAAACGCATTAAAAACCAGTTGCGCATTGTTCCCGAACTCAAGTTTTTCATTGACGACAGCCTTGACTATATGGAAAATATTGAAAACCTTTTAAACACATGAAAAGCTAAATGCGATACGATCCCCTCAAAAGCGGGCTGGGAAAATTTTTCAACCGCAACACAATTACACGCAAACTCTTCTTTTTCCTGCTCGACCTCTTACTGCTCCGCGCCTGGTACATTAAAAGGGAGATAAGAAAATGGGCCAGGCAGCAAAAAAGCTCAAACAGCACAAATATACTTGACGCCGGAGCGGGTTTCGGTCAATACGTCTATTTTATCTCGGGATTATCCGAAAAGTTTAACGTTAAAGCTGTAGATCTGAAAGAAGAATTAATTTCAGACTGCACAAATTTTTTTTCAAAAACAAAACGTGCAGGAAGGGTCACTTTTGAAACGGGTGATTTAACAAACTTTGTTGAGAAAGAAAATTTCGATATGATCCTGTCTGTTGATGTAATGGAACACATTGAAAACGACCGGAAAGTATTTTCAAACTTTTTCACATCATTGCGCCCCGGCGGCTTATTGATAATCTCTACTCCTTTCGCCAATGAATCAGAAGCTGACATGGAAGAAAACGAAAAACCCTTCATCGAGGAGCACATTCGTGAGGGATACACTCCCGGAAATATCAGCGAAAAATTAAAAACTGCAGGCTTCTCATCTGTTGAAACCTGCTTTTCTTATGGTTTCCCCGGTCACCTCTCCTGGATATTATCAGTAAAATACCCGGTAATAATATACAACAAATGTAAATTATTGTTCCTTTTTATACCGTTATATTATATTATTGTTTTACCTTTTTGCTTATTGCTTAATTTTATCGATATAAAAAGGGAAAACAGATCAGGCAAAGGTCTTGTAGTAAAAGCACGGAAATAATAAAACTGACTTGTGAGACTACCCCTTTACATAGCGAAACGTTATCTTCTGGCAAAGAAATCACAAAATGTGATTAACATAATTTCCGGCATATCCGTTATAGGAGTTGCTGTAGGGACAATGGCTTTAATTGTCGTGCTATCGGTTTTCAACGGTTTTAACAGTCTGGTACAATCCCTCTTCAGTGTTTTTGATCCTGATATTAAAATAGAGCTTGTTGAAGGAAAAACTTTTACTCCCGACAAGAACACCGTTGAAAAGATCCTCAACCATCCGGGAGTTGAGAGCTTTTCTGAAGTTCTCGAAGAAAACGCCCTGTTTATGTACGATGACAGGCAGCACGTTGTTACAATGAAAGGGGTTGATGAAAATTACAGAAAAGTAAGTGGCGTGGATACAATGATAATTGAGGGAGATTATATTTTAACCGGTTCAAAAAACAACAATTTCACTGTAATGGGCCGCGGAGTTGCCAACATGCTGGGGGCAGGACCCAATCATGTCGATCCGGTCAGTGTTTACATGCCAAGCCGGACAGCTCCTCCGACTTTGAGACCGGAAAGAGCATTTAACAGAGAGGCTGTATTCCCCTCAGGCATCTTTTCAGTTGAGCAGGAATTTGACATGGATTATGCTCTGGTGCCCATAGCTTTTGCCCGCCGGCTTCTTGAATTCGACAATGAAGTTACATCTCTCAATATTAAAATTTCTGAAGGTTTCAGCCACAAACGTGTAAAACAGGATCTGCAGGAGATAACCGGCGAAAGGTTGAAGGTTATGGACAGGTACGAACAGCATGAATGGCTTTATAAACTTATGCAAACCGAAAAATGGGCAATCTTTTTGATCCTCACATTTATCCTTATGGTAGCCTCTTTCAATATTATTGGATCTTTGACTATGCTGATAATTGAAAAGAAAAAAGACATGGCAGTTCTGAGAAGCCTGGGAGCTGACAGTGGACTTATACACAAAATTTTCCTCCTGGAGGGATGGATGATATCTGTTGTCGGCGCATTTGCCGGACTTATACTGGGAACTGCCGTATGTCTGATCCAAATGGAATATGAGGTGATTAAGCTCTACGGCACGGGGGCTTTCATTATTGATGCATATCCTGTTGAACTGCAACTGCAGGACTATCTGTATGTTTTCCTCACGGTCTTGACAATAGGCTTTTTATCCGCCTGGTACCCTGCCAAATATGTGATTAAACGCTACCTCTCGGAAAATGAGCAACTCTGAGAATTCAATTACACACGAAATCATGCCCGGGATCCGTTTTAACCAAATCAAAAAAATAGATGTGATATGCCTTATATACCGACCCGTTTTACACTTCTGGTTGCTTTAATATTACTTTTTGCAGGCTGCAGCACAAATCCAAAAGGACCGCGAGGGTACAATATTATACCACCCGGTGAAATGATAGATCTGCTTGCTGATCTTCATTACTACGACGGATTGATTTCACAAAACGACGAAATAACCGCCGGGGTGGACAAAGACAGTACCGATCTCTACAGGTTTATTTTCGAGAAACACGGTGTTGACAGGCTGAAATTTGAAAAATCGATGAATTACTATGCTTTTGAACCCGGAAATTTTGAGCGGATGTATGCTGAGGTAATTGAAAAATTAAACAAAAGGCAAACCGAAATTTCAGCTACAGCAAAGACTGATCCCGAACAAAGGGAAACTGAAGATCTGTGGAACAGAAAAAGCAACTGGAGCTTTCCTGAAGACGGTGCCAATAAATATTTGTCAGTTGATGTTACGGCGCCGGGTCCTGGCGAATATACATTTACGGCGGAAATAAGAATGCAGCCGCATGACTTTTCCGAAAACCCCCGAATTACCTTGTGGTTTTGGTATGATGACGGCACTGAGGAGGGCGAACGGATATACTTCCCTGAAGAAAACATCATAAAAGACGGAAGGCTGCGCGAATACTCCATAACCAAGGAGCTGGAAGATCCCGACGTAACAAGGATAAAAGGTAAGGTTTTAAACCACAGCAATCCTGACTCAACCTGGGAAAAACATGCCGACGTTTACAACATAAAACTTGAATACCGGGAATTCACCGACAGATGATAAGAGTGGCAAGCCGATTTATTTATTATGGTCTTCTTTTAAGGAAGATATTGCTTCCCTGTCATCCTTAAGAATGTGATTTTTAAGCCAGTCCTTTAAAAAATCATACAGGTCTTCACAAACATCCTGCTTTCCTTCTTTAAAATCCTTCTGAAATTTTATAATGCGGCCCACAAAACTATTATGTTTTTCTTTATGCTGATTAAAACTGGAATATTCGGATTCTTTCAGATAAATCTCCTCGTTTACCAGATGGTTTTCGGCATAGTAAACCAGCGAGAAAAAAATGTCCGATATGTCTTCCCTGCTGGGCTTGTGAGAAATTACAGAGTGCAGATTGTTCAATATATCTATAAACTTCTTATGGTGATTGTCAATCAGATCCAGATTAACACTGTATTCCTCTTTCCAGACAAAAGGTCCGCAAGATCTTTTTCCTGCCATACCGGTTATAGTTTTCAATTATAAATATTTAAATACAAAAATAAAGAGGTTATACACCCCCATACAATGACAATTATCATCAGCTCCCGAATATGTGAATGGTATAACAGTTTTCATAAATTTTATACATTTGCAGCCATAATAAATTAAATGGCTACCTTTTTATTTGATAAAATAGTTTTCGGTCCGGTTCAAAGCAGGAGGCTGGGCGTATCCCTCGGTATAAATCTGCTGCCTACCAATGCCAAATGGTGCAGTTTTAACTGCATATACTGTGAATGCGGGTGGACCTCCAAAGGTCCCTACAACAGCTCACTTTTCCCCTCCAGGGAAAAAGTGAGAACAGAGCTTTACAATATGCTGAAAAAGATGAAAATTGACGGTAAAGCTCCAGATGTAATTACTTTTGCCGGCAACGGAGAGCCAACTATACATCCAGAATTCCCCGGTATTATTGATGATACAGTTGCAATGCGTAATGATCTCTTTCCGCTTGCCCAAATTGCAGTACTCTCGAATGCCAGCATGATACACATGCCCGGTGTGTTCGACGCGCTGAAAAAAATAGAACAAAACATACTAAAGCTGGACTCGGGAATTGAATCTACAATTCGCTTTCTTAACCAGCCTCATGAAAGTTTCAGCCTGAAAAAAACTATTGAGCACCTTAAGAAGTTCAAAGGGAAGTTTATACTACAAACCCTTTTCGTAAGGGGGAGATATAAAAACCGGCAGGTTGACAATACTACCACCGGCGAGCTCAACGCATGGCTGCCGCTGGTCAGGGAACTCAATCCCAAACAGGTAATGATATACACAATTGCAAGAGACACGCCGGCAGAATGGCTTAAAAAAGTGCCATATAATGAGCTTGAAAAAATTGCTTCAAAAGTTGAAGCAATGGGTATAGCGGTAAGTATTTCCGCTTGACCCCCGTTAAAACTGATACGGACAAACAGACGCCGGCAAATATTAAAAAAGTGGACAGAATCCGTAAAACAGTACTGGTAAGTCCTCTTGACTGGGGACTGGGTCATGCCACCCGAATGCTGACAATTGTTCACCTGCTGAAAAACGATTTTAAAGTAACAATAGCAGCAGAAGGCGATGCACTTTCAATAATGAAGAAAACTTTCCCTCAGTGCTCTTTTGTTGAACTTCCGGGTTTTAAGGTCAAATACAGCAGCAGGCTTCTTCTTTTCAGACTGGCAATACAGCTTCCCGGTTTTATAACTCACTGTATAAAAGAGCATTTGCTGACAAAAAAGATTGTAGAAAAAATAAAACCCTCTGTTATTATTTCTGATAACCGTTACGGGGTTTTCAACAAAAAAACATACAATATACTTGTAACCCATCAGCTATTTTTAAACCTTCCCCGCGGTACAGGCTTTCTCAGGCCGTTTGTTTCTCTTGCTTTAAAAATAGCTGCCGGTTTTTTTAACGAGTGCTGGATCCCCGATGTGCCAGGCCAATACAGTCTGTCCGGATCACTTTCGCGAACGGATAAACTTTATGGTAATTTTTTACATGCCTGATGGTTAAGCCACTTCAGCTTAATGAAAAACCTCCCTGAAGCTTTCACAACCAAGCCTTTTAAGATTGTAGCAATTGTTTCGGGTCCTGAGCCCCAAAGGAAAATACTGGAGGACATCCTCGAGAGTGAACTGGTAAAAGCCGATTTACCCGCTCTGCTGGTGCAGGGTCTTCCTTGCGAAAACTACCCCCTTGAACAAACATTCGGTAATCTGAAAAAAGTCTCATTTATGGATACCGAAAAACTTATGTTTGCCATAAACAAATCTGAAACAGTTATTTGCCGATGCGGATACAGTTCGGTAATGGATATGGTTACACTTAACAAAAAGGCTGTTTTTATTCCGACCCCTGGTCAGCCTGAACAGGAATACCTTGCAGCCAGATTAACTGAAAATAAATGGTTTTACCATGAAAGTCAGGATAACTTTAACCTCCTGCGTGCACTTGAGAGATCAAAAAATTTCTCATTTCCTGCCTCAGGCAGTAACCTGGGTATGCTGACAGGTTTGATTGAAAGGTTGAAAAAAAATCAAATGTAAAATACAAGAAGCATTATCCCGGCTCCCTTTAAAAACCCGGCATATACCTGAGCAGGTGTATGTGCTTTAAGCTCCAGTCTTGAAAACCCCAAAAGTCCGGCAACAATAATCACAGGTATTATTAAGCCGAGCAAATTTAGCGAATGTATAAATGAAACAGCCAGCAACATTCCCGCCAGACCTCCCACTCCGACCATATGTGCACTGATTTTCCACAAGATTGAAATAAAAAAAACCGCCGAAACACAAATAATCGTCCCTGTCAGAAACAAGTTTATAACCCTGGGGAGGGAAAAACCTGAGATAAGATAAAACGTGAAAAAATAAATTGCCGTAGTAAAAAAAAGCGGCAATATCCTCTCCCGCAGGGAATTCATTTCAACGTTTCTTATAATCTTAAACAGCATGTAAAGAGGTATTAAGCAAACAGGCAAGAGCAATGTTCCGGTAAAAACTATTAAAAATATAGCTCTCTTTTGTTCAAATGTTAAAAACCCGGAATATATCCCCGAGAAAAAAATGAGTAATATCCCAATGGATGGCATCACCAGAGGATGAAAAATAACTGAAAAAACTTTGGCCAGGTTGTTTTGCATATCTTGTTGAGGTAAATATCATAGTTTTTTTCTCAGCCTTGCAACGGGTATGTTCAGCTGCTCGCGGTACTTTGCAACTGTACGTCTTGCAATATTGTAGCCCTTCTCTTTAAGAATGGAGGCCAGTTTTTCATCTGTGAGTGGTTTACGCTTGTCTTCATTATCAATGCACTCTTTCAATATTGTTTTTATCTCTCTTGTTGATACTTCTTCTCCGGCCTCATTTTGTAATCCTTCGGAAAAGAAATACTTCAGGGGAAATATCCCGAAATGAGTCTGGATATATTTACTGTTGGCAACCCGGCTAACTGTCGATATATCCAGTCCGGTCATTTCAGCAATATCCTTCAGAATCATTGGTTTAAGCCTGGTCTCATCACCTTCTTCAAAAAACTCCTTTTGAAACTCCAAAATGGCATTCATTGTGAGCATAAGTGTGTTTTGCCTTTGAACAATTGCATCAATAAACCACTTTGCAGAATCAATTTTTTGTTTTACAAAATTTAAGGTCTCCTTGTTCTTTTTCGACTTTTCACTCTTGTTGGCTGTGTAATTTTCCAGCATTTCACAATATCCCCTGTTTAGCTTTAAATCCGGTATATTCCGGGAATTTAGGCTCAGGACAAACTCCCCGTCAACATAATCCAGTATAAAATCGGGTACGATCTGATATGAAGAATTGGTGGTAGAATCACTGTAAAGGCTTCCCGGCTTAGGGTTGAGCTTCAGAATTTCATTTATTGCCTCTCTTAGCTCCTCTTCAGATATATTTAAACGTTTGACAATTTTGTCATAATGCTTCTTTATAAATTCCTTGAAATGATCCTTTATAATCTTGCTGGCAAGCTGAAATGCCTTTGAGTTTTGATCTTTGCGGTTTATTTGTAAAAGAAGGCATTCCTGTAAATCACGGGCTCCCACCCCGGGAGGATCGAATTCCTGAATTATCTGTAAAAGCTCATAAAGTTCAGATTCATCGGTCTTTATATTCTGGGTAAAAACAAGATCATCTACAATAGCATCAAGACGCCGGCGCAAATAACCGTCTTCATCCAAATTTCCGAGAATATGCTCTGCAAGCATTTGCCTGCGCTCATCAAGTGAGTAAAGACCAAGCTGGTTTTCCAGATGTGACCTGAATGTGGATTCTGAACTTAATGGTATTTCCTCCCTTTTGTCGTCTTTTGAATAATTGCTTGCGTTAAGCCTATATGCTGGCGTTTCATCATCCTCTATATAATCTTCAATGGAAAATTCATCCTGATTTTCCTCCTGATTATCTGTGGCCTCATCGTCGTTGTAATTTTCTTCATCACCGTGACCTTCAGCCTCCTCCAAGGCAGGATTTTCCTCCAGCTCTTTTTTTATCCTCTGCTCCAGCTGCATAGCGGGGATCTCCAACAGCTTTATCATTTGTATTTGCTGTGGAGAAAGCTTTTGAAGCAGCTTTTGTTGTAATCTTTGCTTTAACATATTAAATAGAAAAATCTGTTCCCGTCAGCAATTTACTAAATTTTCACAATATAATACCTTAGGGAAGTATACCTGCTAAAAAAGTTCTGCCCTTAATAAGCTCACAAAAAGGCTTTTCAAATTTAAAAGGGAAAGTATATGTTAAAATTCAGCATTTTTGGGTGTTCTGGGGAAAGGAATTACATCCCGTATGTTGCTCATGCCGGTCACAAAAAGCATCAAACGTTCAAAACCCAGTCCGAAACCACTGTGAGGCGCTGTCCCGAACCTGCGGGTATCCAGATACCACCACAAATCATCCTTAGAAATACCCAATTCCTCGATTCTGCTGACCAGCCTCTCCATAATTTCCTCTCTTTGCGAACCACCTATAATTTCCCCTATTTTTGGAAAAAGAACATCCATTGCCCTTACGGTCTTATTGTCATCATTCTGCTTCATGTAAAAGGCCTTGATAGTTTTTGGATAATCGGTTATGGTCACCGGCCTTTTAAAATGCTCTTCCACGAGAAATCTTTCATGTTCCGACTGCAGATCCGCTCCCCAGTTTGTTGGAAATTCAAAATTACGCCCCGAAGAGGATAGAATATCAATTGCCTCGGTATAAGTTATTCTCTCGAATTTCTTTTCCACAACATGACTGATGCGCTCTATCAGTTCCTTGTCATACATTTTATTGAGAAACTCAAGATCTTCCCTGCAGTGCTCAAGTATATACACAAGCAAATACTTAAGGAACTCTTCGGCAAGATCCATATTGTCATCAATATCATAAAATGCCATTTCCGGTTCTATCATCCAGAATTCGGCAAGATGTCTCGGGGTGTTAGAATTTTCGGCACGAAAAGTTGGGCCGAAAGTGTAAACCTCCGAAAGCGCCAAAGCTCCAAGTTCAGCTTCAAGCTGTCCCGAAACAGTAAGGTTGGCTTCCTTCCCGAAAAAATCCTCACTGAAATCTACTTTGTTTTCATTTGTCATAGGCGGATTCGACAGATCAAGCGTTGTAACACGGAACATTTCGCCGGCACCTTCGGCATCCGCGCCAGTTATGACAGGTGTATGAATATAGTAAAAGCCTTTATCGTTAAAATAGTTGTGAATTGCAAAAGCTAACGCATGTCGTATACGCAAAATCGAGCCGAAAGTGTTGGTGCGGGGGCGCAAATGTGCTATCTCGCGCAAAAACTCAAGAGTATGGCCTTTCTTCTGCAAAGGATAAGCCGAGGGATCTGCAGTTCCATATACCTCAATCTTATTTGCAACAATTTCAACATTCTGCCCCTTGCCCATACTTTCCTTCAAAACTCCAGTTACTGAGATACATGAGCCTGTGGTGATTTTTTTCAGCAACTCTTCTCCGAAAACAGGCACATCAGCAACAACCTGAATACTATTTATGGTAGAACCGTCATTTAGCGCAATAAATGCGACATTCCTGCTGCCACGCCGTGTACGCACCCAGCCTTTGAGTGTGAACTCTTTTCCGTAATCAGATGAAGAGAGCGCTTCCTTAACCTTGGTTCTTCCTTTAATAATCATTATCGAGTTTTTAAATAAATAAAATATGTCTGTGCCTTTGTTACCGTAAACTACATCCTGCAAAAATACAATTTTGAAATAAATATATTAAATAAGAACGCTCATTTCAGGTTAAACCATGTTAATCTGTATTTTTGACCGTTGTTACATTTTTAGTAATTTAGCCAAAATTAATTCCAGCTACTATGTCGGTTGTCGTAGATAATGTAACAAAAATATTCGGGAAGCAGAAAGCTCTTGATAATATTTCCTTTAAGATCAACACGGGTGAAATACTCGGGATTCTCGGTCCAAACGGAGCCGGGAAAACCACTATAATGAGGATAATAACCGGTTTCCTCCCCCCCTCGTCAGGTAAGGTATATATAAACGGTAAACCGGTTGGCGACAACAAAAAGGAGATTAAAAAACATATAGGTTATCTGCCCGAGAATAACCCTCTCTATCCCGATATGTATGTAAAGGAGTATTTGCAGTTTGTAGCAGCCCTTTACAAGACGGGCGAAAAAAGGCGTATTACCGATGATATAATTGAATTAACAGGCCTTACAGCAGAAAGGCACAAAAAAATTGGTAATTTATCGAAAGGATACCGTCAGAGAGTAGGACTGGCCCAGGTGCTTATTCACGATCCCGAGGTACTTATCCTGGATGAGCCAACATCAGGACTGGATCCCAACCAGATAATCGAGATCCGCAATCTGATCTCGGATGCGGGCAAAGAAAAAACAGTAATGCTTTCAACACATATAATGCGGGAAGTTGAAGCCATATGTCACAGAATAATTATCATTAACAACGGTAAAATTGTAGCAGACCGGAAAGCCGACTCTATTTCGGCCGGACTTGTTGCAGACCGCCAGGCATTTACCGTTGAATTCAGCGAACATGTTGAAGAATCCAGCCTTTTGAAAATACCAAATGCCAAAAAGGCGGTCATGATAAAAGATAACCTGTGGATAATTGAAAGCAGCGGCAATTATGATTTAAGAGAAGCTATTTTCAATTTTGCAGTTGAGAATAATATAGCCGTGCTGTCACTTCAAAAGCAGGAAAAATCACTCGAAGAAACATTTCAAGAACTTACTAAAGATGATACTTAAAATTTTTCCCCTTTTTAAAATATAACCTTAGCCCTTATAAACAGAGGGGGAGGTATTTTTCTCCTTTAAAAGCAGATTAATAAATATAAAAAATATTTTGGTATACTTATTTATTATGAATAGGTTTGCAGCTGAAAAATTTTAAAGTGGAAAGATTTGACTGATTGCAACCACAGTAAAAAATGCTAAAACGTATAATACTGCCTTTTTCCAGTCACCATATTCCACCTTATTAATTGATTATTTAACTAAAAATTTAAAAATAATATGGGATACCTATTTACTTCTGAATCGGTGTCTGAAGGACACCCGGACAAGATAGCTGATCAGATTTCTGATTCTTTGCTGGATGAGTTTCTTAAAATGGACCCCAACTCCAAGGTAGCATGTGAAACACTTGTAACAACCGGCCTTATAATTTGCAGCGGAGAGGTCAACACTACCGGATATGTTGACATTCAAAATATTGCAAGAAGTGTAGTCAGCAACATAGGATACACCAAGTCGGCTTACAAGTTCGATGCCGAATCGTGCGGGGTTATTTCAACAATTCACGAACAGTCTCCCGACATAAGCCAGGGAGTTGTAAGAGAAAGCGAAGAAGAGCAAGGCGCAGGCGACCAGGGAATGATGTTTGGTTATGCTACCACTGAAATGGAAAATTACATGCCTGTGCCAATTGAGTTGTCGCATGTTATTCTGCAACAACTTTCCGAAATCAGGCATGAAGGTGAATATATGACCTACCTGCGCCCTGATTCAAAGGCACAGGTTACAGTCGAATATGATTCAAACAATGTACCAAAAAGGATAGACACAATTGTTATTTCAACACAGCACGATGAATTTGACAATGAAGATCAGATGAGA
The DNA here is from genome assembly GCA_003554865.1 of Bacteroidota bacterium. Lineage (GTDB taxonomy): Bacteria > Bacteroidota > Bacteroidia > Bacteroidales > PUMT01 > PUMT01. The sequence continues at coordinate 30,709 of PWHJ01000066.1, forward strand.
CGTGTTATTGAAAAAGATATCCATGAAGTACTCATACCGAGAGTGCGCAAGGTAAGCTCCCTGCCGGAGAAGATCAGACGCCTTTTTGACAATAATTACCGGCTTCTTGTAAACCCCACCGGCAAATTTGTAATTGGCGGCCCGCATGGTGATACCGGCCTTACCGGAAGAAAAATTATCGTTGACACATACGGAGGAAAAGGTGCTCACGGTGGCGGGGCTTTTTCAGGTAAGGATTCTTCAAAGGTTGACCGTTCCGCAGCTTATGCTACAAGACATATAGCAAAAAATATGGTAGCGGCAGGAGTTGCCGACGAAATGCTGGTTCAGGTTGCATACGCTATAGGCAAGGCTGAGCCGGTTGGGATATTTGTAAATACATATGGAACCTCCAAGGTAAATATGACCGATACGGAAATAGAGGAAAAAATAAGAAAGCTTTTCGACATGAGGCCATATGCTATAATCAACCGTCTTGGACTTAAAAATCCCGTGTTTAAAGAAACCTCCACTTACGGCCATTTCGGTCGCTCACCCTCAACAAAGGAAGTTGAAGTTGGATACTCCGACAAGGACACCTATACAAAAAATGTTGACGGCATGGTAAAGAATTTCAAAAAAGTTGAGCTCTTTGCATGGGAAAAACTTGACTATGTCGAAGCTATAAAAAAGGAATTCGGACTTGTCAAAGCCGAAAAAAAGGAAGTTTAATAAACTAATTACTGCGGATTTTTTTGAAAATTATATTGTATACTGCTTTAAAAAAGTATACAATATCGGTTCTGACCGGGTTTTTTTCATAGCTTGAAAGATACCCTTTTTCCGATTTCATTATCTCGTTAAATGAATTTGGCAAATCAGCATAATAGGGAGGCACAAGCCCCGGCTTGTGCCTTATCCTTTTATTTCTTAACTTTTTGTCATAAAGGGAAAAATATTGTTTACTCAAGGGGCGAACACCTACCAGTTTCAGGTCTCCCCTGAGCAGATTGAAAACCATCGGCAACTCGTCCAGCCATACACGCCGCATAAACCTGCCTGCAGTTGTTATCCTGAAGTCCTTGTTAATTTTACCGTTTTGCTGGAGATCATTTAGCCTGTATACATACTCCTGGAGATACTCTGAATAGGCATGCATTGTCCTCATTTTATAGACTTTTATTGTCTTTCCCCCCTTGCCAATTCTTGGCAGAGTTATAACAGGGCCGTAAGAAGTGCTGCCATTCAAATCGGGAGATGTTTTCTTTTGGGCTGCAAAGCAGAACAATCCGGCGGCATACCCTTCATGAATTATTTCAAATCCGTTAAAACAAAGACATCCGAGAACCTCTGCCCTTGATAAAACCTTGCTGCGTTTGCCGTTTAATAAATTACTAAAGTTTCGCACTAAATTAATATGCTAAAAAACAGCAAAAAAAGATAAAAAAAGCAGCATGGTACTTATGTTAATATACAGAATATTAGTATATTAACAGTGTAATCCAA
>PWHJ01000140.1 GCA_003554865.1 Bacteroidota bacterium
CATCGTACACATGCTTAAGACAGGCAGCTATGGTGTGGGTTTTCCCATAACCGGCAGGGGCAATCAGCAAACTTTTTTCTGATTGTGTAAATTGACTGTATAGGGCTTTGTAATCATTCATCTTCCATCCATTGCATGAGATTTTCTATGTTTTTACCAAGCCTGGTTTCTTTCATCGTTTCTAGATACTTACAAGCAGTTTCTCCAATAAATTCTCCATGATCAATGCGCTTGAACCAAGATTTTTGCTCTTCTGTACCATTTTCTTTCATTTTCTTATAGGCACTTGCAACTGCAAAATTGTTATGTAATTCGTTTCCTCTGTTTTCCCAATCCTCAGGAAATTCATCAAGGTCATTGTTTGCAAAATCCCGTCTAATACTTTCAAATCCTTTTGCCTCCATACGATAATTTACAAGTTTCTTTACCGCATCCCATGGCAAATCAGTAAAGATCTGATTCTCTATGGCATTATTGTTATCACAATCAAGAACTTGGATACCAAAGTCATTCAAATCTTGCTTTTGATCATTAATATTTGTGTCATCTGAATCACAGAGCACAATTACATCATAGCCAAGAGTTTTGAAACCTTTGGCATAATTAACAAGATTAGTGCCAGTCCCGTCAGCAAACCGGACTCCATTGTAAGCTGCATTTTTTTTACCTTGCTCTACACGGTTTTGGTTTACTCCTCTACATATGCCAACCTCAGTTGCGCCTTCACAAATAACAATCTTTTTTGCAAATAAAGCTTCTGGATTTTTTCTGATGCAACCTTGTAATTCTCCTGAAACTTGCATTAGAACTTCTTTTCCCTTTCGTATAACCATAATATCAGTTGCATCCAACTCCACTGCCACATCCCTTGAATGAGTGGTAATAAAAACCTGACTATCGGATTTCTTCAACTGACTTACCAGGTGTTGTATCCTGTCAGGTTCAAGGCCTTGCTCTATTTCATCAATAAGGATAATTCCCTTATCATCGGATAGGGTTAACTGGATAGCAATAGATATCAACCGTTTTATTCCTTTTCCCTTTAACCGGAATGGAATCTTCTCAGCATCATGCAGTACCACTTTAGAGTCTTTGAGTGCAATATCTTTAAAATCAAGGGTTGAAGTTGTTTCTGAAATATCCACTCCAAATTCCTCAGCCTTATTAACGACTTTCTTTATGGCTTTCTGCAAATCCTGGAAGCCGTTATCATCAATTTTTTGTTTCCCTTCCCGAAGAGCATTTACAACAATGTTTCCCCTTTCGTTGTCCTGTTGTTCAGTTTCTTGCTGCTTGAGTAGGTTGTATAGGGGGTTCCCTTTGTTCCATGAGAAATGCCGGTCAGTATAATCAGATATCAGGTATACTCCCAGTCTGGCTCTTGTAGTTGCTTTGATTCCAGGAAGCTCTTCAGCATCTTCGAATGGAACAATATACCATTTTGGTTCAAGGTCATTTTGAACAATTAGCCTGATAGTCAAGGCGGGAACCCCTTCTGATTCTTCGAAATCGTCAACAATATTACCGTGTTGATCAATGCCCCTAATGTACAAACCGGCTCGGGTCTCATTTAAAAAATAATCATCCAGGCCGGTTAAGGTCGCTTCAATTTCAATTGGATCATCAGTATTGCAATTGTAAAAATCGGTATCATAAAACGAAAGATTCCAGCTTGGAGATAACACATAGGAGATAGCATCCAGAATGGTAGATTTTCCGGAATCGCCTCTGCCAATCAAACACACTAATTTTTTACCCCAAAAATTCTGGTGAAATTTTTTTATGCAGCGGAAGTTTTTAATTGAGATTGAATGTAAAGTTGCCATATTTCTTGTTTTTTAAATTATCTTCCCAACGATTCCTTAATTATCCTAAATTCCTCATACTCCTCCCTCCCCATCCAAAAATCCGGACATACAACCAGCACCTCATCATAGCTTAGTTCATACAACTTAAACACCAAAACATCAATCTCTCGCTCCAATGCTTTAACTGCTGCCTGCTTTTGATTGTTTTCAAGGTAATCTTCGTTTTTAGTGATTGCGAGGATTTGGTCAACTAAATTTATAATTGGCGTTTGATTTATTGAATAAAAATTTGGACAGGGAATCTTTCCTATAAAATATTCATCATATCTTGTACTTCTTATTGCATTGCTGTACACGAATTTATATAGAAGCCAAGCAAACAATTTTGAATTATTAATACCAAGAATAAACTTAATATTTATATCATTATTTTTTAAGAAAGTACAAGATATTGTTTCAAATACGAGTCTTTTTTCTAAGTCTAGGTAAGCTTGTAAATAAAAATGTGGATATGGGTTTAAAACATGTGCTATTGCTAATTGATTTAAAATTTTTGGTTTTAATTGATAATCAAAATCTTTTTTATTAAACATGCTTATGTCAATAAAGTCGGTTGGTTTATCTAGGTAATATTTATAAAGTTGTGCACCTCGATAAATTGGTGTTAATTCTTTGTTTTTAGTAGCTTTGCTTTGCCAGTTTAAACCTCTTTCAATCTTTACATAATTATCCCATTTACTGTAAAAAGTTTTAAGTATTTTATTTATTAATTTTATTTCTTCAATAGTTTGTCCAGCAAGTAAAACACGGTACTTTTCAAAAATATTTTTACTCACTTTTGCAAGTTCTTTTATTATTTTTCCATTATAAATTCCATTTATATAATGTGAATGATTTTTTGTTTTATTAACTCTTAAAAAAATAACTTGCTCCAATTTAACTTCTTCAAAGGCTTTTCCTGTATCAATGAGCTTTAAAAGTCCATTGTTCACAAATTCAGCACATTTATTCCAACCTAGTGAATAACATAGGGATTTAGGAACGATATAAGTATGTATGCCTTTTTGTTTAATTAATTCTTCAGCCATGTAGCTGAAATATATAGCTGTATTTTTTACCTTTGTGTTATATTTTTTATATTTTTTTTCTAATTTTTGTTTTTCATTTTTATTTAAATCTGCTCCATATGGCGGATTAGCAATCACCACATCAAACCCTTTCTTCTTATGAAACACTTCAGAAAAATATACTTCAAAGTCAAATTCGGTATGTCCGTTGGTGATCTCTTCTATTAGGGCATCAATTTCCGTTTTATAATCTTGTTTTTTTCCTGGACTGGTTTCCTTTAAAAATTCCGATTTTAATTTTTCAAGCTTTTCAAAAAGGTATTGATTGAATAGGTTCTTTTCAACGCTCAGCAGCGAATTTCCGCATACAATCTTATAATCAAGGTTTGGCAATGGTTTAATATTTTTAATGTCTGTTTCATCCACAATCAGTGATAGCCATAGCCTGAGCTTTGCTATTTCTATTGCACCCGGGTCAATATCAACCCCGTAAAGTGAATGTTCTATGCAGCGTCGCTTAAATTCATAAGGTGTGTTTTCGTCATCATTTATATAGTCTGAAAGAACATTACGCAACTTTACAATTTCATTCATCATCCCTACAGGAAAAGCACCGGAGCCCACGGCAGGGTCGCATACGGTTATACCGGCGAGCTTTTGGTCTATTAATTTTGCGTTTTTTATAATGCTGTCCGGTAAAATGGTTTTGTACTTTGAGTTTTTTTGTATTCCTTTAATAATATTTTGCTCTTTTTCAAGAGCTGTTTTATCATTTTGGCTTACGTGCTCACCGGCGTGTATCAGGGTTTCAATATCTTGTTTGCTTATTTCTTGTTCAGCTTTTGATGTTTGTTCCAGTTCTGTGGCTAAATAATTGATAAGGCTCTGCCGGCACATGTAATGCACAATCTCGCGGGGAGTATAATATACACCGAATTTCTTGTTGAATTTGCTTTCTTCACCTTTCTTACCGCTTTTCAAAACCGCTTTGAACTCTTCATAGTTGTCGGGTCGTATTGCATTAAACTTCTCGTATGCCTTACCCAGCAATTCGGGGTCTATGGCAACTTCTTTTTCGAGGGGTTCATCCTCTTTTACGGTGAAGTTATACCTGTCGAAAATATCGAGAATGCCATCACCCATATCGCCTTCTTTTGTTTTATTGTTGTTGGAAAACAAGCTGTCAGTAAGGCAGATATCGGTATGTACCCAGTCGTGATTGCCTATTGGGTCAAACAGCCCACCGTTCAAAAAAGGTATTTTACAATTGAACCGGCTGTAATAATCATCATCATGGCTACGATCTATCCTTAAAGCTTCATAAAACAGTGGTTCCAATATATCGTTGTAGAAGTTGTTGTAGCTGCCATGTTTCTTTTCGTATAGCTCACGCAAGAAATTCTTTGACCCGGAGCCCCAGTCATTGTCTCTTCCAGCGCCAAACCATCCCTTCTTCTGTAAGAAATAGAGAAATACTATCTGACCAAGCAGCTTTTTGGCAAAGTTGACCGTGTCAACGTTTTTTGCTTCGAAGTTGTTTTTAACTTTTTCATCTTTCTCGAGCAGTCTGTCCAGTTCTTCTTTTGTTCGCAGAAAAAGCTCACGGTATTTAAGGAAAAACTCTTTTGTTACCGTTTCGATATCAAATGCATGTTCCAGTTCCACGAGTGTTGGAGCATTATCATCGTCAATTAAAACTTTTACCAGCCTGCTTTGTGCAGTATGGCTTTTTTCGTTGGCTCCTACAAGAAATGACCATCGCCTTGCGGGAGTGAACTCTTCTTTTACTTTTACTTTGCCTGTTTTGGTTTGCTCAAACTTATAATCCATTTTTACAAGCGAAAAGCGCCAATCAGACTCATCAGGTGCAACGTAAGCAACCAGTGCCGCATCTTTTTGTCCGCTACCCGGACGGCTTGCATTAAGATACCATGAAACGAAGTTACGCTGACTGCTGCGTGCACGTTCTAATGAGGTTTCCCTTTTTAAACGGGTAATCAGTATGTCAATATTGTTTTCTCCATCGCTGTACTTGCCTATCCGCTCCATGCTGCTTATAAAATTCCTGAACGCTTCAGGTATATATTGTCCGGTATACTTCAATGGAGCGTCTTCCATGTTATTAAGCAGGTTTCTTGCAAATTCCGTGAATTTCTGCTTGTCGAAAGGGCTTTCAAAGGTGCTTTGTATTTTTTCTTTAGCTTGTAATTTATCCATATTATCTATTTGCTTATAATATACATTGAAAGAATAACTTCCCGTTTTCCTGATATAGCAGGATTTTGTTCTGCATAGTGACTTTCCAAAAGCCTTTCAGGGATATATGTTTGTAATACAGATAAAACCTTTAAAGGATTTACCAAACTCTCTTTAAGCTCTTCAAGTTTTTTAAAGGTAATTTTTGCTGTTTGCTTTGGGATACCACCTTCTTCAAGCTGCGACATAACTTTTCTGATGTAAGTTTCCTGGTCTTCGGTAAGCTGCTTTGTGTTTTTCATTGTAGCTTTAAGGATTCGCAAAATATTTGTGCTGCTGTCACGTCCCCTTCTTTTCTGTGGCTCCGCCATTTCTTCTGTGGTGGATATAATGAAGGCTTCTTTATTTTTGTCTAACAGATCATAAAAATCTTCAGGCAGTTTTTCTTTTTTATCATCCGGCTTGGTTTCGAGCAAACTTGCGGCTGTAATGAAGTCGAGCTCTTCGGAATGTATTTCCGGTTGTGCCATAAAGAACTTTTGCAGTTTGCCCCGTCTGAAGAATGTAATAAAACTATTTTGACTGCTTACTGGTTTGCTGTCTTTAAATACATTGTTCAACTCGGCAGCTTTTATTGCTTTGGCGGTACGGGCTTTTTTCGGTAACCGTTTTATTTGTTCAAACAAGTCCGGATTATTTTCACGGATATCCCTGATCACTTGCAGGTATTTCAGTTCACTTTCGTCACTTTCACCGTCTTCTTCCAGGGTTTTCTTAGATGTCAAACGGTCGAATAATTCGTGTGAGCCTACCGGTTCACCTTCTGTCAATAGCTCCGCATCCCCACCCAGAAGGGTTAAGAAAGCATTTATCTTGGATTCCGCTGCTTCTTTTAGTTTGATCTGGTTGTTGGATTGTGTGGTAGGAAAGAAATTAAATGTATGTATAACATCAAAAGGAGTGTCCACACGATTAATCCTCCCTACTCTTTGCATCATACGTGTGGGGTTCCATGGAATATCATAATTGATAACCACATTTGCTCGGTGCAGGTTAACACCTTCAGCCAGAACTTCAGTTGAAACAAGAATACGATAGTCATCTTTTTTATGACGTGCACGGGCATCAAAATTTTCTATCACCCTGTCTCGTATTGATTCGCCCGAATCACCCGTAAACAGTAAAACCTTGCCGTTTTCTTCGCTCAGATTGCTGTACAGATAGTTTGCCGTTTCTTTTGATTCCGTAAAGATTATCAAATGATTATTTTTTAGAACTTCTTTTTTTGAAAGTTCCGATTTTAATTTCAAAAGTTTCGGGTCACGGTTTACTTCCATCCAGTGTTTTTTAATATCCAAAAGAACGCGCCTGTCATGTTCGAGGTCTTTTTTTAGCTCCTCTCTAAATTCTTCACTTTTGTATTTTTCAGCTTTACCCTCATCAATTAGTTGCTGAATAGCCAGGTCATCATCATTTTCCAAAAGTTCAAAAACCTTGTTAATGTGCTTTTTGCTGACATATACGTGCCCATTGTCAAACTCTTTAATAAACATTTCATAAGAATTGAGGAAACGGTCAATTGAGTTTTTGAAGGCAAAAAAGCTGCTTTCAAGTCTTTTGACAAGCAATATTCTCATAAACCTTCCCATGTTCCATTGTGCCTGCTCCTCCAGTTGATCAATCTTACCCTTGTAATATAACATCGGCATATAACGGGCATATCTGAATTGATTTGCTATCAACTCAATAGTTTTATTAAATATCAGCTCTTCTTTTTCATCTAATTGATAAAACAGAGGTTCAGGCTTTTTTACTTCAGGAAATTTCAAGCTTTGCTCTTTCAAATCTTTATTGAAATACTTCTCAATTTCACTCCTGGTTCGTCTTACCATCAGATACTTCAGCACCTTATCACGTATTTCCCTGGCGTTGGATTTTACAGTATTTATATATTTTGCGTAATCTTTTTTTCTGTCAAGCTTTTTGAGCTTTTTGTCAAGGTTATTAAAAAATGATTCAAGGTCGGGTAAATTCGGGATGGTGCTTTTCTTAGCTTTTTGGAACAGCTTAAGCAGGCTCAGAATGTCTTTTGGGCTATTATTGTAAGGAGTAGCTGTTACAAGTATAACTCTTTTACCTCTGCATATTTCAGCTAATTTCTCATATGTAGCTGTTGTTTCGGTTCTAAAACGATGAGCCTCATCAACTATTACATTACTGTATTTTTCCAATCTTCTGCTTAATATTTCATCAAGCTTTCCGATAGATTCAAAATCTGCCGGCACTCTAAAGTCGGAAAATACATTTTGCCATGAACCCGGATTGGATTTTTCCAAAAGTACAGGTGGAGCGATCACCAAAGTTCTTCCATCAAGCTGTCCTGCCAGCATTGCCGAAATATATGTTTTGCCCAAACCAACCACGTCTGATATAAAAACACCCCCGTATTCCATCAATATTTTTTTTGCATTTAAAACAGCTTGTTCCTGATATTCCAGCTTTTTGAATTCAGGGGGAATATATTTATAAAAAACTTCATCTGTACGTGTAAGCTCATCCTTGAAGTATTCGTAAAGGAATTTCAGATAAAGCTGATAAGGGGTAATATTTTGAGTTAGCCAAGTTTTGTTTTTTATTGTATTGACATATTTTTCACTGACATCAGCAGCATTATTCCATAATTCTTCAAATTTTTCTCTTGCAAATTCATAATCACTTCTGTTTTTGAGTTCAACGTTAAATTCAAGATTATCAACCAATCCTGACTGAGTAAAGTTACTGGAGCCTGTTATTACACGACCTTTGTCTCTGTCGCCCTCCATGAATGTCATTATATAAAGCTTGGAGTGTATTTTTCTGGATGGATAAGCCCTTACTTCCAGTTTGCCACTATTAATCCATTCAATGAATTTATGAACACCTTCTTCAACATTTTTATTGTCTTCAGACTCAGTCATTTCATCTTCCACCAGTGTTTCTATTTTCTGTTTTGTTTCTGCATGAGAAAAGTCAATACTTGTTTGCGTCGGGTTATTTGCTTGTTGCAGCATCTCATAGGTTTCTCTGCTGGTGCTTATCCCTATAAGTATCCTGATTTTATTGGTAGTTTCAAGTGAAGGATATATTTCGTGAAAGCCACTTGAATAAAAGTAGCCCACAAGACAATCAAAAAAATCAGTGCTTTGAATTAAAATCCTAAAGCGTTCTTTAAGGCTTTGATTTTCCTCATTTGTTATAAATGAAAGGTCTGTGCTCATTTTTAGGTAGTTATTGTTTGGTAGAATATGAATAGTATAATGTTTTTAGATATTACATAACAAAAATGCAAAATAATTAATTTTCTGCAATTAAAAGAGGAAAATTAAATTTAGAAAGTAATTATTTGATTAATGATAAAAAATGATTAAGTAAAATGCATACCTATCGGAATATTTTAACCAATAATAAAAAAAGAACTCAAATTTTCGGCAACATTTCCATTTTGCTGCCGTAATATAGTTATATATTTGTAAAAAAATTATTATCACAAAAGATAAACTACATATTGAACAATTGAGGGTACACCCAACTACATCTTCTTTAATCTTCAAAAATCCGGCAATTTTGCATAAAAACAAATATGAGAAAGCCGGAATTAGAAAAACAGATGTCTTCACATATTAAAAAATGTGAGCAAAACAAATTTGAGCCAAAAAGCTTATTGAGTACCCAGCTAGTTTCCTTAGCTAATTATTGCAGTAAATAAAATACATTTTTTTACTTTTGAGGTAGATGTAGTTTCCCGGAGGGATACACCCAACTGAAATTATGCAGCACCTATTTAAACAAAAAGAAAATATAGAATATTTATAATAATTACTATACCTAAAACTACTTCAAATAAATAAAGTGTTTTTTTATTGACCTTAAGTAATCCCTTTTTTCTCTTAATAAATTAATTTCCATTAAATTACCAAACTTTTCGTAAAATACTGCCTGTTGTTCAATTATCGGTTCTTTTTCAACACTTTGC
>PWHJ01000081.1 GCA_003554865.1 Bacteroidota bacterium
TGTCTTTCGTTAATTTTTGTATTTGAATGCCTTTTCCAAAATTCTGCTTTGAATAAAACCCGGCTTAAGACAATATCGGTAGATTTAAGTGAATTTATCAAACAATTTAAAAACCATTTTATCCATTCAGTAATATCAAGATTACTTTTTTGTGTTTTTTCGAGTATTTCATAATACTGTTTCCTTTCAAGTCTAATTTGAGCTGACATACTATAGAATCGTTGTATACTTTTGTCCGATTGCGCTAATAACATGTCTGTCAAAGCTCTGGCGATTCGACCATTCCCGTCATCAAATGGATGAATCGTGACAAACCATAAATGTGTTATAGCTGCTTTAAGTACTAAATCAATTTCAAAGTTGTTATTTAACCAATCTAAAAATATATTCATTTCATTATCAACCAGCGATGAATCGGGTGCTTGAAAATGTACTTTTTCTTTTCCCATTGCTCCCGATACAACTTGCATTGGTCCGCTTGTATTCTTTCTCCAATCTGCTACGGTTATCTTAGACATTCCTTTCCTCCCGGTTGGAAACAATGCAGCATGCCAATCAAAAAGCCTTTCTTTAGTTAAAGGTTTAAAACAATTTTGTGTGGCATCAAGCATCATTTCAACAACACCATCAACATTCCTGTCAGATTCAACTGAACCTGCAATCTCCATTCCTAATTTTCTCGCAATAGATGAGCGTACCTGGTCTGGGTTTAATAATTCACCTTCAATTTCAGAAGACTTTAAAACGTCAAGTGTTAAGGTGTCAAGAAAAGCTTCATTTCTGAGGTCAAAACCTAATGACTCCATCTTTCCAAATAACCTTCCTTGTAAATTTCTGGCTTCACTTAATAAACCCAGAAATTCATCAATATTCCATTTGAAATTTGGCCAATCGTCTTGCTGATATATATATATCTTCATTCGTGGCATTATTTGCAACAAATATACTATTTATTCATCGCATTACAAAATTATTTATTGCATTTTATGCAACAAATATATAGCTTATTCGTTGCATCGGTGGTTTTAATGCTTGCAGCGTTCAGGCACATTTCTTTTGGATGCAAAAGTTGCGAAGCAACGGGCAGACAAAAGTTCAGCTTTAGCTGAATTGAGGGCAACTTGTTGCCTGAGATCGGCGAAGCCAATGTGCCTGAACGGTCGAGTGTATGTTACGGGTGGAAAATATTTCTATTGAATATCGCCCCTCTACCCTATTCCCTCTAGGTACAAGTTAACGAATTCATCACAAAGACCCGCCTGGAATATACAATATTGAATTTATTTGTATTTTATAGCAGAAATGGTATGTGTCTGCTTTTACATTTAGGAAAGGATGTTGGTGTTTCCCTGCAAATTTTTGTAGGTTATTTTAAATAAAAAAAGTAAATTTGCGTCTTTGGTGATGGAGTTCACCTTAAATGCAATAATTGCTGATGACTCCTATTTTTGTTTAATTAAAAAATATTCAGCAATTATGGCATCGGCATTTTCTATTACTACCCATTCCTTTTTTATAACACCATTTTTTTGCATACCAAACAATTCGTAGGGTTGTAAGGATTTAAGCGAAAGTTTTAACCTTTTATTTATTGGGCCCTTGACCGCACAATAATTAAATAAGGTTGGGGAAAGGCTTCAATCTTTAAAGGCTAAGGTTTTTCTTATTTCATCCTATAAACTAAAACGAAAAATTTAATGGCAATAAGCTTAGCAATAATAGTACTACTGGGTATAATTATACACCAACTTTTTGTAAAGGTTAAGTTGCCCGGGTTTCTTGGAATACTTTTTCTTGGCATGGCAATCGGGCCTTATGGATTGGACTGGATTGATGAAACAATACTGAATTTATCAGAAGATCTAAGAAAAATAGCCTTGATAATTATATTGCTGCGAGCAGGATTGGGTTTAAACCGTTATGCGCTGAAAATGGTCGGCAAGCCTGCTGTACGTCTTGGTTTTTTACCACTTATAGCAGAAGGATTTACAATTATGCTTGTTGCGGGTTATTTTCTGGAGCTCAGCATATCAGAGGCAGGCATGCTGGGATTTATTGTTGCAGCAGTCTCACCGGCTGTAATCGTTCCAAAAATGCTCTCCTATATGAAAAGTGGGAAAGGCGAGGAAAAAGGTATCCCCGCAATGATACTTGCCGGGGCTTCAATTGATGATGTAGTGGCTATTACTATTTTTTCAAGCTTTGCCGGTATTTACACGGGAGAACAGTTAAATATAGCCGGCCATTTAATTGTTATTCCACTTTCGATATTGACAGGTATTTTAGCAGGATTAACCGTTAGCTTATCAATTCTTTATTTATTTAAGAAATTTAAAATACGACATACTAAAAAACTCCTGGTTATATTGGCTATGGCAATATTTCTTACATCCCTTGAGGATATTTTGGAAAATATTGTCCCCATTTCCTCTCTATTGGGAGTTATGGTTATTGGCATTATTATTATGGAACGAAAGTCCAGTTTGGCAATGGAGCTTTCAGCGAGATTTGAAAAAGTGTGGGTTTTTGCTGAAATATTTCTCTTTTTTCTTGTAGGTATGGAAGTTAATTTTTATCTGGCTCTTGATGCAGGATTAATTGGTACCGGATTAATTTTTACAGGTCTTATAGCACGATCTGCAGGTGTGTGGTTATCATTGATAAAAACAAAACTTTCATCAAAAGAAAAGGGCTTTTGCATTCTTGCTTACAGCCCCAAAGCAACAGTCCAGGCAGCAATAGGTTCAATACCACTTACATTAGGTGCACCGGCAGGGGAGTTAATACTTGCGATAGCAGTTTTAAGCATTATTGTGACTGCTCCCTTTGGAGCGATATCCATGAATATTGCAGGTAAAAAAGTATTTAGGGGTTAAATTACTTTGACAAGATAAAAAATTGATCTCTGTTTTGTGTTTTTGCTTTCAGCCGGTAAATCTGCTACCAATTTAATTCATAGCCAATTCCCCATTCAAAATAGTCGGCAATTGCAAACCAGTGGTGTTTTATGGAAAACTGAACCAACAGATTGTTTCTGAAAGAATACTTTACACCCAGGCGATTTGTGAAAACGGGGGTTTCTTCAGAGGGTTTATATATGTACAAGCCGGGATGGAGTATGAATGAAATAGGGCCCTGGTCGCGTTGCAGAGAGAGATGAACGGAGGATTGAAAAGGAACGGGACGCTCTTCCTGTTCTGTTGTTCTGTAGGGGAAATGAGCCCAGGTATCATTGTAAAAAAAGTTGATACCTACGCCGATACTCCTTTCCAGCCGGTAAATATAGCTGTAATCAAATATAAGGCTCGAGGTAAAAATCTGATGCTCCATGCTCTTGTGCACCTGTTTAATCCCCGGAGCAACCATAAAGGTAAACCGGTTTCTTTCCCTGATTTTCTTTTCTCTTCTTATGAGCATTGCCCCGGAGTGAATTTGGCCGGAACGGAACTCGAGACCGGCATGAAAGGTGAGCAAATTCAGTCCCTGATTTGGAGCCACAATGATTCCGTTTGAAATATGGTGAAATGATATGCCAGGTCTGAGAATCCATTTGTCCTCAATAACAGGTATTTCTCCAATAAATGATAATCGCCCGTACGCATTGAGATGAGAGCCGATGGCAGAGTTAAGATAGTTGTCCCGGTCATGTTTTTTTGTTGCATAAGCGGCTCCCAGCCCAATTTTAAACCTGACAGGTATCTTATTAATCAAATGGGGACTTAATAGTCCCATGTAGGCAGCATGCATATTACCGAACACCTCATAGTTTCCCAGGTTGGAGAAAATATAGCCGGCACCGAGAATTGAGTTGTTAGTTTGCTCCTTGTTTGCATGGCTGAACCAGGCAATCAGGTCGAAACTTTTGATTCTATCTTCGTTGAGAATTGCCAGCAAATCGTGATGTGGCATCATTGCCCCATAGTGAACATTCAGATTATATAATAGATAGTCGTTCTCCCCTGATGTTCCGGCAATAACATCCAGTCCGGGTGAGCAGGTAAAAATAAGAAGGATAAAGATTTGAAACCCGATTTTTTTCAACCAGTCCGTTAAATAATTATCCATGTGGAGTCAGGTCATTTTTAGGACCAAAAGCTTCTGTTTGTTACTAAAATTTGTTCTATTTGTGATATTTTCTTCAGGTATTTTGACTAAGTCCGGTTAACAGGGGCTCAAACCAGTACATTCTTTATTTTTGTCTGTACTTTTCCAGAACAAAGTTGAACTGGTACATGTAACGTACCCTGGCCGGCTTTCCTTTGTGAAATCCGGGTTCCCAGCGGGGAGATGATTCGAGAACCCGAACGGCTTCCTCGTCAAGCAAAGGGTGTGCTCCCCTCATAATTTCGACATTGGAGACCCTGCCGTCGCGCTCCACCACAAACTGCAGCATTACTCTTCCCTGAATCCCCTTTTCAATTGCTTCCTTCGGGTAACTGAGGTTTTCCCTGACCCACCGGCGAAAGTGCTCGCGGCCCTTCCCCTGAAAGGTGGGCATTTGTTGAACAACCAGGTATATGTGATCTTCTCCAAATTCTGCCTCTTCTTCTTTTTCTTCTGTGGTTGTTTTTATCCTGAATTCTTCCCTTTTTACCCTGGGTTCAGTCTCTTCAATATCAATCTCGTAATCAAGGTATACCTCCTGCTGGTCAATTTCAAACTCTTCCCATGTTGAAGGCACGGGTGGCGGTGAAGGGAGATGTTTTTCCGCTCTGGTAACCGGGATTATTTCCTTTTGAATTACCGTATATTCAATTTCACCGGTTGCGGGTATTTTGGTTTCAATTTCACTTTTACTCCATTCTAAAGCGATTATTGTAACAACCAGTGCGGAAACCAGTCCGATCTGGAAAAACATCCCCTTTTTGCTTTCAATATCTGCCTTTTCTGTTTTTTTAGATTTCATTTCCGGTTCTCTACCATCCGACTGCGAATCTTTCCACTTTTTCTATAGTTTCCCTTGGAACCCTGTCATAATGCATCTCCTCGGCTGTCTCATGCACCACACGTATCACCTGGTCACACTCTTCCCTTGATATGTTCATCGGGGGCAAAACCCTTATAACCTGCTGCTTGTCACCGATATATCCGAAATATACTCCCTTTTCAAGGCATCTGAAGGCAAACACCCTGCTTGCAAGGGGATCCCTGGATACATCGATCTCAATCCCGATCATGAACCCTCTTCCGCGTGCTTCTACTACAACATCCTCGTATTTTTCAGCCTCTTTGAGCCCATTCAGAAGATAACCACCTGTCTCCCTTGAATTTTCAATCAGATTTTCATCTTCAATAATATCTATAGTTTTCGATGCTGCGGTAACTGATGGACCATGACCGGTATAGGTGAACACGTGGGCTGCCGGTACAAGGGCGTCCAGAACCTCTTTGCGGCCAACAATGGCCGATACGGGGGCATATCCGGCTGAGAGCCCTTTTCCGGCAACCGTTATATCCGGTACAATGCCTTCGTGATCCGATGCCCACCATTTGCCTGTTCTTCCCATACCCGACTGTATCTCATCGGCTATGAGCAGCACCCCGTACTTGTCAAGTATCTCCCTAAGCCTGGGGTAAAAGCCTTCGGGAGGAACCAGTTTACCCCCGTCACCCTGTATTATTTCAACCAGAACGGCCGCGGTTTTACCAAATGCCAGGATTGATTCTATATTTTTCAGCACCCTTTCGCTTTCCTGGGGGGTGACCGGAAACGGAACCCTTACAAAGTCTTTGTCATTCATATCGTAGATGCCCTCGTTGAGGGACCTGAAACCTGAGGCGGCCTGGGAAAGGCCTGTTGAGCCGTGATATGCAAATTTGAAGGAGGTGACCCTCATCCTGCCGGTGTATTTGCGGGCAGCCTCAATCGCACCGCAAACAGAGTCGGATCCGCTTACCCCCATAAGCACTTTTTTACTGTGATCACCGGGGGCAATGCGGGAGAATTTTTTTGCAAATTCTAATGCTTCACTATTCAGAGTATAGGGGAAACAAGTTTGCTGAATTTCCAGAGAGGAATCATAATAAGCCTTTGCGATGTCATCACGGCTGTATCCCAAAAGCGTGCTTGAGGCAGAGGTGAGGCAGTCGATATACACATTGCCGTCAAGATCTTCAATATATGATCCTTCACCGCTTTTTAGTCCCACCCCGAATAAACCGGCAAGATTGCTCCTGCCTACATATTTATCTACTTCTTCAAGAAGGGCAAGCGAATTTGGCCCCGGCGGGGAGACTTTCACATTGATGCCCCGGGGTAGGGTCTTGCTTTTTTCACCGGTATGGGCCGGATAAAATGCACCGTTTAAGGGTAATGTGGAAATCCCCGCACCCAAAGTTATTCCGGATACGGATCTTATCATTTTACGGCGGGAGATTTTGTTGTCCATAATTACTCTTTTTAATGATTTGACATTGATTTATTTGTTGTTGCTTTTTTCCTTGTTACAGCCGGTTTTTCCGTCTGTCAGATAAAGGTGGTTCCAGCAGTTACGCTCAGGGCCCGGATTATTTTCCGCTCGTTATCCACATCGTGGCGGAACTTTTTTCTGCTTTAATCAATGGAAAATCAAAATGCCCGGACTGTTTTTAAACAGGAATGGATTGAACAACTATTATAAACAAATTTATTAAAAAAAACTCCACTCAAAGTTGGAGACAATAATAAAAAATGCCTTCTGATTAGCTTAGTTCACAAAAGCATTTGTTTAACTATGTTAATAAAAGTTTTTAAAAAATAAACCATATTTGTTTTTGATTGTCTAAATTTTTGAAATACGGACCGGTCTGATTTTTTATTTAAAAATTTGTTGCAAAACTTTTAACTTAAATTAAAATACTATGAAAGCAAAAAGTCTTATAATAAGTGGGTTTCTTGCTGTGACTTTTTTAATGTTGCCCGTTGGCGAAGCCTTTTCGCAGAGAGGGCAAAATATGAGCAGACAAGGAACTGGTATAAGTGAGCTGTGTGCCACTATACCAAATATTACTGAAGAACAAAGATCGCAGTTGAGTCAACTGCGTACCGAACATCAGAGAAAAATGCATTCATTTCGCGATCAGGTTGATGCTAACAGGACTCAGCACCGGGAACTGATGAAAAGCGAAAATGTTGACATGGGTGCTATAAATGCATTGCAGAATGAAAGAAAGACCATCAGGTCCCAAATGGAACAAAAATTTCAAGAGCACAACCAGAATGTAAGGAGTCTTCTTACAGAGGAGCAGAGGGCTGTATTCGACTCTGCTGAAAAGGGAGGGATTGGTCTTGGAGTAAATCAACCGGCTCAGTTTGGAAACCGTAATGCAAATATTCAGAGAGCGATGAGTCGCTTAAAATAGAAAGAGGCAGTTATTTAGGGTCTGCTGATTTTCTATAAAATAGAGGTTATACTGTTGATAAACAAGACAATATGTTGATAAAATGAGTAAATAATAGAAGAGTAATGCCGGCATGAGAAAATCAGTAAACCCTATTTAAAAATAGGAAAGCTTTTTGTAAAGGTTGCAATTATTTATGGTTGCAGCCTTTTTTCAGTTGCGGGAAAAGCCCTGCAAGGAGAAATCCAGATTTTAAATTAAATCTAAAAGGATTCTTTGATAATGGAGTTTTTTTCCACATCCATACTGTGCAAATGCTCTTCAACGGCTTCCATCATTGGGGGAGGACCGCATATGTAAAAGAACCCTGAATAATCTTCAATATTTTGTTTTAGAAAGTCTTTCGTGATAAACCCGTGTGAGTGGTAACTGCTTTTTTCATCCGAGAGAATATTTACAAAATTATCCCCAAGCATATTCTCCAGCTCATCTTTGAGAATGATATCTCTTTTTGTTTTATTGGCAAAAATCAGCTTGTTATTACCGGTTTTCCCCTTTTTATGCAAATCCCTTAAAATGGAAATAAAGGGGGTAATACCCGACCCTCCGGCAATAAAAACACCCTCACCCTTGTAGGTGATTGAGCCGTATACATCAGACAGTATTAACCGGTCGCCGGCTTTCAGATCCAAAAGCTTGTTGGTAACACCCTCGTGAGAAGGGTATGTTTTAATGATAAATTCAATGTAATCCTGATCCGGCAAAGATGTGAATGTAAAAGGTCTTGCTTCCTCACGCCATCCCTCGGTATCAATTGCTACATTTGTAGCCTGACCCGGCTTGAATTTCAGGTTTGCCGGCTTTTCACAACTGATACGCAGAGTGTCATGGGTTGACTTTTCAATTGAAGTAATTTTAACGTATTGTTCAGACATAATAAAAAGTTTTAAGATGTTTAAACTGTATATTCTGAAATCTCTCAATCACCGGGTTTAAAGCTTTTATCATATTGTATCATGGCTTCCCTGCTCATACCCATGCTTGAAAAACCTCCGTCATGATAAAGATTTTGCATGATAATCTTTAGTGTAAACCGGGCCCCTTGTTCATAGGCTTTCTCTGCAACTTTCCATGCAAGTGATTTATCGTTTAGCGCTCCGAAAATGATCCCCTTTTTCCCTTCAAGTAAATTGCAAACCATAACATAAATTTTTGTAAAACATATGTAAATATAACAATAAATATAAATGTGCCCCTGTACGTTTTCGCACATTCTTTGATCATAAGCGGACACATCAAATAATTTTTTTTAGTTTTTTATCTTGTTAAATTACAGATAGGCAGACTGTTATGGAGGCTGGCTTATATTTTGCATTGTCTTTAATATTTAACACTTTTTGTAACGAAATAATAAGCAGGCCGTCATAATCTTAAAGTTTATTTAAAAAATGTTCAAAAATAACATCATTATTGCCTATCGTAACCTTATCAGGAAGAAAGGCTACTCTTTTATCAATATAGCCGGACTTGCCATAGGGATTGCAAGCTCTGTTATGATCCTTCTTTTTGTGCAGGATGAGCTGAGTTATGACCGCAATCACGAGAAAGCGGACAACATCTACAGGGTTGCACTCAGGGCCAGCATGCAGGGTAACAGGCTTCATGCCCCTATTACCCCGGCACCTCTGGCGGAGACTGTTATACGGGACTACCCTGAAGTTGTCAATGCAGTAAGGTTTTTCAATTTTGATGCTGCACCTGTGATTCGCCGCGGCGACAGGAGTTTTGTTGAAAGAAGCTTTGTGTGGGCCGATTCAACGGTTTTTGATTTATTCACCTTTCCTGTGATAAAAGGAGATCCTGCTACCGCACTCAGCAGGCCCAACACTATGGTGCTTACTGAGTCTGCCGTCAACAAGTACTTTGGTGATGAGGACCCACTTGGTGAGACACTTGAAATGGGCAACGACAGAATTCCGTTTGAAGTGACCGCTGTTATTGAGGATTTGCCCGGGAATATGCATTTTTCATTCGACGTGATGGCTTCATTTGTTACAACCGATCATTATGCCAATGAATTCTGGATCAGCAATAACTATTATACATACCTTTTACTTGATGAAAGTGCCGAGCCTTCTGATCTTGAAGCCAAATTTCCGGAAATGCTGGAAAAATATATGGGCCCGCAAATAGAGATGTTTATGGGAGGGACCCTTCAGGAATTCTATGAAAGCGGCGAGGAGTGGGGTTATTATCTTCAACCGCTTACAAGTATTTATCTTCACTCGGACCTTCAACATGAGATTCAGGCGAACGGGAGTATGACAACCGTTATCGTATTTTCAATAATTGCATTGATTATTCTTGTTATAGCCTGCATAAACTTTATGAACCTTTCAACTGCCCGCTCTGCGGGGAGGGCAAGAGAGATCGGACTGAAAAAGGTGGTTGGCTCCAGCAGGTCACAGCTGATAAACCAGTTTCTGGGGGAATCGGTATTTCTGAGTTTTATCTCGCTTCTTTTTGCTCTTGTGCTTGTTGAGCTGTTTATTCCGGCATTCAATAATCTGGCCGGCAAGGAGTTGGCGATTCATTATTTTTCAACATGGTACACCATTCCCGCTCTTTTGTTTGTGGGTGTTTTTGTTGGGTTTCTCTCGGGAAGCTACCCGGCATTTTTCCTGGCCTCTTTTAAGCCGGTGGCCGTTCTGAAAGGGAAACTCCAGACAGGCTTGAAAAGCGCTTCTTTGAGGAGTGCCCTGGTGGTGTTTCAGTTTGTGATAACAATAGCCCTTTTTATCAGTACTTTCACCGTTTACAGGCAGATGAACTATATTTCCAGCAAGGATCTGGGAATGAATCCTGAAAATGTTATGGTGATACATCGTGCAGGTGCCATTCCTGCTCAGCAGAGTGAGGCCTTTTCCCAGGAACTGGAAAATCACTCGAATATTTTGGCCACATCAAGAGCTCATGCCATACCGGCAACACCTTTCAGCGGGAATGCATTCAGACCGGAAGGCTCTCCTGCAAGCAGACAGCATATTGTTTCAAATGCGTGGGTTGACATGAATTATGCCGGTGTTCTGGAACTTGAACTGGTTGAGGGGAGGTTTTTTTCACGCGATTATGCAAGTGATACACTTGCAATAGTGCTTAATGAAACAGCCGTAAGCTATCTTGGGTTAAGTAATCCTGTTGTTGGAAAGAGGGTTTATCAGACAGCTGCCGGGGGAACGGCAGAGGCACCCGAGGATCTTGCATTCACCGTTGTAGGAGTCGTCAGGGATTTTAATTTTGAATCCCTTCACCAGACGATCAATCCGGTAATCCTCAGTCCCGGTGACTGGGGCGGTTACATTATTGCAAAAGTTCAGCCGGAAAATATATCAAGTACAATAGAGGTGGTTAATAAGACCTGGGATGAATTTGTTGATGACCAGCCCTTTGAATACTCCTTTTTGCAGGATGACCTGCAATCTGCTTACAGGAGTGAGGAGCAGGCAGGAATGATATTTTCAATTTTCTCTCTTCTTTCAATCTTTATTGCCTGTCTGGGGTTGCTGGGACTGGCTTCGTTTACAACCCAGCAACGAACAAAAGAGATCGGAATCAGAAAGGCTATGGGAGCGTCTGCCGGATCGGTGATGATACTGCTTACAAAGGAAATAAACCGCCTGGTGCTGATCTCAACAGTAGTGGCATGGCCTCTGGCATGGTATTTTATGAAAAACTGGCTCGACAATTTTGCATACAGAACGAATATCGGTTTCGGTGTGTTTATTGCCGCATCCCTGCTTACTTATGTAATAGCGATTTTGACCGTAAGTTTTCAGGCGTACAGGGCTGCAAGACTTAACCCGGTTGATACCCTGAGAGAGGAGTAGATAAGATGCTGTTGAAAAAAGAGAGATAATAAAGCCCCCTTTTTTCGTTTACCCTTAAAAAGGGGTGTTTTTTATGGCTTTATGGCGAGTCGCATACTATCATCATAAGTTTCGCCGCAATTTAAGGAAAAGAAGGGACTATATTTTGCACCTACGGGAGAATATGTTTCGCAGGCTGCTTAAATATGCCTTTCATCACTCCCCTTTTTACCGTCAGTATTATTTTGATCACGGGATTAAACCGGAAGACCTGAATAATCTGGCTATCAGTGATTTGCCTGCAGTTGATAAAAAAATTATCAAGGATAATTTTAATGAAGTGGTTGTCCCCGGTGGGTTAACAAAAGAGAGGGTGGAGGATTTTTTGGAAAAATATCCCTCTCCGGAGGCCGCTTTAGATAACAAATACCGTGTAATACACTCTTCCGGCAGTACAGGGGAGGTGGGATACTATCTTTATGGTCCGCGTGAATGGGATTTTGTGAAGGCAATTACTTTGAGGACCTTCCCGCATTTTAGTTTAAAACCGAAAAAGTACGTGTTTGTTGGTGCAACCGACGGGCATTATGCAGGTGTTAGCCTGTTTAAGAGTCCGGTTAATACAACGGAAGAGTTCTTTTACCGCGACAATATTGTCCTTGATATTAATGATCCTCTTGAAAAATATGCAGATGAATTAAACAGGATCAACCCGGATGTTATTACCGGATACCCGAACGGTATAGCTCTTCTTGCAAAGTTCCAAAAAGAGGGGAAGCTTTCGGTTGATCCCAAAATTGTTGTTTGCGGAGGGGAGCCGACAACGCCACAGGCGGCGGAAATGATAAAAAATACATGGAATTGTGAGCTCATAAATAATTATGCCACTTCAGAATCATTGGTAGTGGGAGTTGGCCGGCCCGGTCTAAAAGGTTTTTACCTTTTTGATGATGCAAATTATATTGAATTCATGAACGATCATATTCTTTTGACAAATTTGTACAACTACACCCAGCCGTTAATACGCTACCGGTTGAATGACGTTCTGGTTCCTGAGGGTGAAGGTGGCGTCTGGCCGTTTACCAGAATTAAAAATATTATAGGGCGTCAGGAGGAGTTGCTTTGGTTTCCCAATCAAGCAGGTGAATTTGATTTTATCCACCCCATAGTTATAGCGGAAATATACGTCAGGGGAGTGGATAAATATCAGGTTGTAAAAACGGGAAGATCATCTTTTATATTTAAAGCTGTTATTAACAGTCAATTTAATAGACAGGAGGTGGTAAAAAAGATTGAAGAAAGATTGGGGGAGATACTGCAAAAGAAAGAGATGGCAAATGTCGAATACCGGGTAGAACCGGTAAACGATCTTGAAAAAGATCCCAAAAGCGGGAAATTTAAACTGATAACTCAAAAACAGCCAAAATAAAATAATGCATGATGATTGAAACCGTCTATCCTCCTTAATCTTTTTTAAGGCATTTCAATTATTTCTTTCTACCTGTATTTTTTAGATCTTTCCTGAATTTTGGCCACGGTGAATCAGCAAGCTCAATCTTGCCTCCGTCAATTGCATAAAAATAACCGTCATCTGAGCCGACATAGATTGTGCCATCTTCGGCAATACTTGGAGATGACTCTATATCATCACCTGTTTCCAAAAGCCACTTTTCACTTCCATCAGGTGTTATAGCATAAAAGTTGTTATTTTTTGACCCCACGTAAATATTCCCTTCAGAGTCTATCGCCGGAGAAGATCTCACCATACCCCCCGTGTTAAACTTCCATTTTAGTGTTCCGTCAGGATTGAGCGCATAAAGATAGTTATCGTATGATCCCACATATATATTGCCGTCTGAATCTATGGCAGGGGAGGAGTGAACTGCACCGCCTGTTTCAAACCGCCATTTTACTTTCTCATCCAAAACTTCAATATAATCTGTTCTTGTTTTGGTATCTTCCCCGTAATCATTTGAAACGGTCAGGCTTACATCATAGGTGCCTGTTGTTGTGTAGGTGTGTGATGGGTTTTGTTCTCTGCTTGTATTTCCGTCGCCGAAGTCCCACTCCCATTCTGTTGGCTCTCCTGTGGATTCATCTTCAAAATTTATTTCCTCTCCTTTTGCTGTTGTTGTTTTATCTGCACTGAAATCCGCAACAGGTATTATTCCGGTTGAAAATTCCTTTTGTTCTCCGTATGCGGTACCCACATTGTTTACTGCATAGGCGCGCATATAATATTTTGTATTGGGGGTAAGGTCAATTAGCGTGCTTGAAAATTTACCGGTTCCCTCTCCATGGTCAACCATTCCTTCATTTTCATCAGTTGTGGGATTCTCTTCGGTGTCCCAGACAACGCCCTTTGAAATAATTGGATCACCTCCGTCGTCAGTTACATTACCTCCGCTTTTTGCAGTGGTTTCTTCAATATCGGTTACCTCGGAGGTTATAACTGACGGCAGCTCAGCCGGGTCTTCCTTTTCGCAGCTATTGAAAAAAAATGCTATAGCTGAAAAGACAAAAAAACGTATGTAAGCTTTGCATCCATAGCCGGCAGTTTTTTTAAATCAGCAAATAGTTATATACTATAATGCAATTTAAAATTTTATGAAAAAAATTACAAGCTTGTCAATCTACCGCAGTTGCCCAATTGACATAATCATGAAAGTTTGTAAATTTATAATAAATACAGCTCGTGTTAAGCTTTTAACTGCTGATGAGGGCTTAATCAATAAACTCCTCTTTCACCTCATTATAAGGGGGAATATTCCTGTGGTGCCATTTACCGAGTACCACTCCGTCTTTCATCAAAACAAGTCCGGGATTTGACCTTATGATAGTTTTAAGCTCAATCGGGTCGCTTTGATAAAAATCATAGGGCGCTTCAACTTCTTCACTGAATTTTTCAGCGTAATTAAAAGATGAGCCTGTCAGAGCGATAAAGTTATGACCGTCCTTTTGGGCATTCAGGGCAAAATCATTGATTTTTTCGCCGAATGCATCCCTGTTTGCTGTACGCAGCTCGTAGGCTACCAGAAGAAACTGATAATCGGGGTATCCAATGAAAAAATCGGTAAGGTCATCACCCGCCTTGTCGGTTATCTCAAAACCGCTTATTTCTGCTTCCCTGTATGGCTGAACTACTTCACGGCGCTGATCAACATACTCCCATTTTTGGGTCCACTCAGGATCATCCCACGGGTAATCGTCGGCCGGGTACTCTCTTTTTTCGCCTGTTTCCTTGTTTTCAAATATCAGGTAAATATTGGCAACTTCCTCTGTGGGGGTGACAAGCTCAGTCACATCGTTACCCACTTTCCAGGGCCTGAAATCGATTATCGGCAGGTTGCGAAGGCAATAAAAAGAGAGCCAGATGACCAAAACAGTTATACCGCCAGCTATCCACCAATCTTTCTTTTGTGACCAAAGAGGCGGTATCTTATCTTTTCGTATGAATATAAGTATTGCTGCAGCAAGCAGTACAAGATTCTTATAGAAAGTTTCCCAGTTGGTAATTACCCATGCATCGCCAAAACATCCGCAGTGGGGCACCGGATCGGTAAGGGCAATATAAAGGGTGAGGGGGGTGAAAAATGCCATGAAAAGCAGTCCCAGCCAGGCACTGATCCGCATTTTAACTCCCAGCAGTATTGTAAAGCCGACAACGAACTCCAGTGTATTAAGCAGTATAGCAGAGGGCAAAGCTATGGGGAAGAGCCATTCCATGCCGAATGCAAGAAAATAATCCTCAAATTTGTAGGCGCTCCCCAATGGGTCAATAGCTTTTGTAAAGCCTGCAAAAATAAACGCTGCGCCAAAAACTATCCTTGATATCCAGGTTAAAACTTTTATAGCCATGAACTATAATTATTGAATAATTAAACAGGCAGGGACTTTACTGATCTTCTTTGATCTTGCCTGATATTCTCAGCACTTTTTGCCCCCCGGGATCATTTGAAGCAACCGTTACACTGCGGTTTATGCTATACGTACGGGGTACAACCCGGAAAGAGGCTTCTATAGTCCCTTCCTCCCCGGGATTAACGGGCTCTTCCGGATAGCTTTCAACCCTTGTGCCGCAGCAAGCTCTCACGTTTGAAAGTATAAGAGGTTTGTCTCCACTGTTTTTAAATTCAATTTCCAGATTAACCTCTTCCACTTCAGATACGTATACGGTATCCAGTTCAAGGCGGTTATCTTCAGCTTTAAATTCAAATTTCGGGCCTGAAGCGTCTTTTTCCTGGGCAACGGCGTTGTTGCCGGCGACATTTAATGTTAACAACCCAAGTAAAAATATTCCGATTAAACTGATTCTTTTTTTCATAATGTAAACTCTCACCGGATAACTCATAGCCCTTTCAATTCTTGAAATTTCTATTATTTCTTTGCTGTAATTGTTTTGAGCAGCCATAAATAAAGTTTAGAAATTGCTGTCATTAACATATTACGTAAAATAACGAAATGATATTTTAAAAAAATATGCTTTTTAAAACATTTGAATTATTGTAATCCTGTTTTTTTGTTTCACATATAACTACGATGAAAAACCGGATATTGTTTCAAAAGGTCACAACATTTCAGATGATTTTTTTAACAAAAAATTAGCAGCCTGAATTTTTATAGTTATTTTTACCCCGCTTTTTTAAAGAATGACATAATTGCAGAGTGGAAAAGAGCTGGTTAGCAGGGTGTTGTGTTAATATTTTGAATTAGCGAAACCAAATATCCATGGAAGAGAAAAAGAGGGTAATTGTTATAGGAGGGTATATGGTTGCCCTTATAATTTTGGGGATTTTATGGCCGGGCTCCGCCAATTTTATAGAAGATTTTTCTGACATACTATTTGCGCGAGGGATATTGATAACCGATTTTTTTGAAACCGGAAGTATTCCGGCCGCATTGATCAATTCAGGCCTGGTGGGGATAATTGGTATTGCTCTTGTTTGTTTTTCCAGAACCACCATGTCGGGCCCCACAATTGCCGCTGTTTTCACATTGGCCGGTTTTGCCCTCTTCGGTAAGACCCCGATAAATGTCTGGCCTGTGATACTTGGTGTGGCAATAAGTGCGTTTATACTCAAAGAGCATTTCAAGAACCTATTGCTTGTTGCAATGTTCGGTACTGCCCTGGGCCCGGTTGTATCGCTTATTGCTTTCGGTCTTGGCTGGGGCTACTGGGCAGGGGTGTCAATCGGAGTGGTGACCGGCATTATACTGCCGGCTTTGGCAACACACCTGCTGCATACCCATCAGGGCTTCAGTCTTTATAATGTTGGGTTTACCTGCGGGTTTGTAGGGATGTATGTAACAGGTTACCTGCAGATGCAGGGCCATGTACCCGAGATGCCACTGATATGGCATGAAGGGTCGCAACTTGCCCTTGGTGTTGTTTTTACTGTTTATTTTGCCTCAATGGTCGTTCTTGGCTGGCCGGGCAGGAAAAGGGCAGTGAAATTGTGGAAGCTGCCCGGCACTCTGGTAACCGATTTTGTGACCGAACAGGGGTTTAGGCCGACAATTTTCAATATGGGCCTGGTCGGGTTGATGGGAATGCTATATATATATGTTGTAGGAGGAGTCTATAACGGACCGTCACTTGGCGGGGTATTTACAATGGTCGGTTTTGCTGCTTTTGGAAAGCATGTCAGAAATGTGTGGCCGATAATGGCTGGCATCTATATCGGTTCTTTGATCAGTGTATGGGAGGCCGTTGATCCCGGACCGCTTCTTGCCGCCTTGTTTGGAACTACACTTGCGCCGATAGCCGGGCGCTTTGGCTGGCTTATAGGCATTTTTGCAGGAATTGTGCATTTGTCGGTTGTTATGCTGGTGGGACCTTTTCATGGGGGGATGAATCTGTATAACAACGGATTTGCAGGTGGTCTTGTCGGGACATTGTTTATTGGAATAAGCAGATGGTTTTACGGATTCAAAAGATAAAATATCAACAGTAGAGTTATGCCGTACAGATATAATCACATAAGAGGTATTGTAGATGAACTGGTAAACAATTCAGTACGCGCAAATGCTACTGATATTGATGTAAACATCCGTCTCAAAGATGATACTATAATAATCCGTGTCAAGGATAACGGCAAGGGAATCCCTGAGCATAGAATGGAGGAGGCACAAAAAAAACTGAATCAGCCCCGCAGGCATGAGATTGAAGAGTATTACGGGGAGCTTGCCGGACAGAACCTGATAGGAACTGGATTGTCCTTGGTGGGGATGATGACAGACAAAGCTGAAGTCAAATCCAAGCCCGGAGGAGGAACTGAAATAACAGTATATATTAAGGGTTGAGCCCCCATCATCTAACACACCCCTTTCTGGTAATTGCCTCGTCAAACCGGCACCTGTAGCTGACGGGGATTCTTCCGTAATTTGCCAAAGTCCGTAGGGGAGATTTCCTTGTAAATTTCATTTTTAACTTGTAATTATTAATTTTGAGTGATGTGTAAACTTGCCGGGCATTTCACACCACTTAAAAGAATACAGGTATATGATCTCAGTTGCAGGTATTAATCATAAAACGGCTGCCATAGAAGTCAGGGAGGCGTTTTACTTCAACAAGGACCTGATTGGCCCGCTTGCCGAAGAAATAGTTGAAAAAACCTCAATTGATGAGATCGTTATCCTTTCTACATGCAACAGAACGGAAATATATTTTTACAAAGATTCTCCCTGCCACACTAATGAGATAAGCGCCATATTAGAGATCCTTCATGAGCAAAAAAACTGCAAAGGTGATTATTCGCAAAATTTTTATTCTCACTGCGGCGAAGATGCGGTCAAGCATCTTTTCAGGGTAACATCGGGTGCGGATTCAATGGTTGTAGGTGAAGTAGAGATAGTAAGCCAGGTAAAGGAAGCATATTTGCACTCCACAAAGCTGGCGTTGACAGATGCCGTATTGATGCGCCTTTTTCAAAAGTCATTCGAGACCTGCAAAAGAGTTAGAAGCGAAACAAATATTCAAAAGGGCCCCATCTCGATGAGCTATGTTGCAATGGATGTGTGCATAAAAAAGCTTCAGAGGTTAAATGATAAAAAAGTGCTGCTTATCGGAACAGGCGATACCGGCAAAAAAGCATTGAACCATCTGCAAAAAAAAGGGGGGTGCAGCTTTATATTATCCAACCGGACTTCACAAAGAGCCGAAGATATTGCCCCCCGGTTCGGTGCAAAAGTGGTGTCCTTTGAGGAGTTCCCCGGATTTCTGCCCAGCAGTGATATAATAATTACCGCGACAAATGCCGGTGAAAACCTCATATCATATTCCGATGTTAGCTCTTATATGGGAAGCGGGAGATATTCCCCCCAGATTTTCGTTGATCTTTCTGTTCCCCGCAATGTTGAGGAAGCAGTTGGAAGAATAGAAAATGTGACCCTTGTAGCTGGCGATGATCTTCAGACTGTTACCGATTCTACGTTAAAAACCCGTAATGAAAGCCTTCAAAAGGCAGAGGAAATAATCGGGGATATGTCCCGGGAGTATATGGAATGGTATAACAATCGAAAGCTCCGGCCTCTTATAAATTTGATCAAAAGGAATATTAACCAAATCAGTGAAGAGGAGCTTTCAAGGTTGAAAAAATCGTGCTCCCCCGTTGATTATGAACAAATAAAAGAATACAGCAACAGGCTTACTCAAAAGTATTCGGGATTGCTTATTAAAAATCTTAAAAGGATATCCAACGGCACTGATGATCCGGAATTACTTAAAAAAATTAAAGAGTTGTTTGACAGTCCGGAAAACAGATGAAATTGCAAGTTCGGCAAGACGTGTTATGGAGAAAATTAAAATAGGTACAAGAGGAAGCAATCTGGCGCTATTTCAGGCTGAGCTTGCAAAAAAAGCTTTGCAGTCGGCTTTTCCTGATCTTTTGGCCGAGCTTGTTGTTATAACTACCAAAGGAGACAAGATTCAGGATGTGGCATTATCTAAGATAGGTGATAAGGGCCTGTTTACCAAAGAGCTGGATATGGCACTTTTAAGAAAGGAGATCGATGTGGCCGTGCACAGTCTCAAAGATATGCCAACCACCTTGCCGGAGGGTATAACACTTGGGGCTGTTCTCGAGAGGGAGGACCCCAGGGATGCTCTTTTAAGCAGGGATAAAAAGAATCTGAATCAGCTGGGTGAAAATGAGAGGATCGCCACCTCCAGTCTACGCCGGAAAGCGGGTTTGCTGCACCTGAACCCGGGTTTCAGGATTGTTGATATTAGGGGTAATGTGAACACCCGCATTAAAAAGATGGAGTCGGGCTATTGTGATGCTATGGTAATGGCGGTTGCCGGACTGAAACGGGTTAATATGGAGCATTATATAACCGAAATAATTCCCCCGGCCACTCTTATGCCTGCTGTAAGCCAGGGAGCTATCGGAATTGAGATAAGAATGGATGATGCACACATGGAAAGGCTTATGCAAAAGATCAATCACCAGCCGACCCGGCTTTCAGTCTCGGCCGAGAGAGCTTTCTTAAAACGCCTGGAAGGTGGTTGTCAGATACCGAGCGGTTGCTATACGCAGATGAAAAAGGGGAGCATGGTCATTTACGGCTTTATTGCCGCTACTGACGGGAGCCGGTATATTAAGGATCAGATAGAGGGACCCGCTGAAAAAGGAGAAGAGCTTGGGAAAGAGCTGGCCGATATACTCCTTGAAAAGGGAGGGAGAGAGGTTCTTAGGCAGATCAGAGAACCTTTTACGCAACATTCCGGCAATAACGGAAATACTTTAATACAGGACAAGGTTTTTATCTCGACAAGACCGGCGGGCAAATCCGAAGAGCTGGCGGACTATTTTGCCTCGGCCGGTGCCAGGGTAGCCGAATTGCCCATGATAGAAATAAGGCCGCTGAAAATTACCCGGGAGGAGAGGAAAATAATCAAAGAGGCCGGAAGCTTCAACTGGCTTATTTTTTCGAGCGTAAACGGGGTTGAGTATTTTATGGAGATCTACAAGGCGGAAAAAGGATCCTTTAGCCTTCCCCCGCATATTAAAATTGCAGCGATTGGCAAAAAGACCGCCGGGCGGCTGAAAGAATACGGTGTCAACCCGGGTTATGTAAGTGACACCTCTAACTCCAGGTCTTTTTCACGCGAGCTGCGCTCGCTTTTCGCCGGTAGGCGGCCAGGGGTGCTTTGGCCTACGGGGGAGCTGTCGCCCGGGGTCCTTGAAAAAAATTTGAGCTCATTTTGTGATATAAAACGATTAAATTTGTATCGAACATCAATGCCCTCGAATACAAATGAGAGTTGCCTGCAACTGGTAAAAGAGGACAAATATGAAATTATCTTTTTCTTCAGTCCATCGGCGGCAAGGAATTTCTGTTCGGTAATTGATGGACTGCAAATTCAGAGGGAGAGTCTGAGGGTTGCATGTATCGGTCCGGAAACAGAAAAGGCATGCCTTGAGCTGGGACTGAAGCCGCTTTATACAGCCTCCAGTCCCTGTGCTGAAAGCCTTTATGAGGCAACATTGAACTATATGGCAAGTGAAAATGACAATAACTAAAAATAAAAAAACAAACAAATGGCCTTTCCTGTAACGAGACTGAGAAGACTGCGGCAGAAGAGCGCTCTGCGTGATATGGTAAGGGAGACAAAGCTTTCACCGGATGATCTTGTGATGCCTCTGTTTGTCCGCCCGGGAAAAGATATAAAAAAACCCGTTGAATCGATGCCCGGCATTTATCAGCGGTCTGTCGACAACGCTGCATCTTATTGCAGGGAGTTATACAGTCGGGGAGTAAAGGCGGTTATTTTGTTCGGGATCCCCGGGCGCAAGGATGAAACCGGGGATGTTGCATGCCACCCTGAAGGGATAGTACAGCAAGCGGTTGCAGCTATAAAGGATTCTGCCCCTGAGCTGTTTGTCATAACAGATGTTTGCAATTGTGAATACACCACTCACGGTCATTGCGGAACGATTGTGAACGGGGATGTTGACAATGACAGGACTCTCGAGACCCTTTCAGGGCAATCTGTTTCGCTGGCCGGTGCCGGAACCGATATGGTTGCCCCCAGTGACATGATGGACGGCAGGGTGGGTGCCATAAGAAAAGCCCTGGATGAAAATGGGTATAGCAATCTCCCTGTTATGGCCTATACCGCAAAATTTGCCTCTGCATTTTACGGTCCGTTCCGCGAAGCGGCTGAAAGCTCCCCCGGGTTCGGTGACAGGAAAACTTACCAGATGGACCCGGCAAACAGGCTGGAGGCTTTAAGGGAGGCTGAAGAGGATATTACCGAGGGAGCAGACATTATTATGGTAAAGCCTGCACTAAGTTACCTGGATATTATTCGTGCCTTTAAAGACAATTTCAATACTCCCCTTGCAGCCTATAATGTTAGCGGGGAGTTTGCCATGGTAAAAGCGGCTGCCGGCAAAGGCTGGATAGATGAGAAAAGTATGGTTGCGGAGATTTTAACCTCGATTAAACGGGCGGGGGCCGATATTATAATTTCATACCACACACAGGATATAATTGATCACCTATAAAAGATATACTATGAATCATAAAAAAAGCAGCGAAGCATTCGGCAAGGCAAAAAAGTTCATACCGGGGGGTGTTAACTCTCCGGCCAGGGCATTTAAAAGTGTGAACCAAACACCCCTTTTTATCGACAAAGCCTCAGGCTCAAGGGTAACCGACATTGACGGGAACGAATATATCGATTATATAGGCTCGTGGGGTCCAATGATCCTCGGCCACTCACACCCCGAAGTCTTGAGGGCCGTGGAGAATGCAAACAGGAACGGACAAAGTTTCGGGGCTCCCACACTTATTGAGACCGAAATGGCGGAGCTGATAAGTGAGATGGTGCCTGGGGTTGAAATGGTACGAATGGTGAACTCCGGCACGGAGGCTACAATGAGTGCTTTACGTCTTGCCCGCGGCTATACCGGCAGGGATCTTGTTGTAAAATTCGAAGGTTGTTATCACGGGCACTGCGACAGCTTTTTAATAAAAGCAGGCTCGGGGGCTCTGACCCTTGGTTCTCCCGATTCGCCGGGTGTAACCCAAGGGTCGGCAAAAGATACACTGATAGCAAAATTCAATGACATATCTTCGGTGCAGGAAATTTTTCAGGAAAAAGGCTCTGAAATAGCTGCGGTCATCCTTGAGCCCGTGGCCGGCAACATGGGTGTTGTCAAACCTGAGGCCCGGTTTTTGACTGCCCTTCGTGAGCTTTGCACCCAAAACGGTGCGGTTCTTATCTTTGATGAGGTAATGTGCGGTTTCCGTGTCTCGAAAGGCGGGGCACAGGAGTTGTACAATATAATACCTGACCTTTCGGCCTTTGGCAAGGTTATTGGCGGGGGAATGCCTGTCGGGGCTTTCGGAGGCAAAAAGGAGATAATGGAACATCTGGCACCCCTTGGAACGGTTTACCAGGCCGGAACATTAGCAGGAAACCCGATTGCAATGGCTGCAGGGTATACCACCCTTAAAATACTTAATGAAGACAAAGGTGTGTATGAGAAGCTTGAAGAGAAGTCTTCCGCCCTTGAGCAGGGCTTAAGGGAGAACCTGGATAAGGCGGGAGTGCCCGGAGTTGTAAACCGGGCAGGCTCCATGCTCACTCTCTTCTTTACCGGCCTTCAGGAGGTGAGCACCCATTCCCATGCTGTTTCATCCGATACCGGCAGGTTTGCTGATTATTACAACAAGTGTCTGAGGGAAGGTATATATTTCCCCCCTTCTCAGTTTGAGGCGCTTTTTGTTTCACTCGCCCATTCGGATGAGGATATAAGTTATACAATAGATAAAAGCTATGAGGCGCTGAAAAGTCTTTAAAATTGTTATTATTAAAAGGAGACGCGGAAAGCTCTGTAAAAAAAGGATCTGATGGAAAAGTCCCTGCTTCTGCAAACACTCAGGGGTAAACCCGCACACCGGCCGCCTGTTTGGTATATGAGACAGGCCGGACGGGTTCTTCCCTCATATATGGAATTAAAAAAGAAGTATCCCTTCTGGCAGATGATGAAAGATCCCCGCCTGGGTGCGGAGGTTACATTACTGCCGGTGAACGACCTTGGTGTTGATGCGGCAATCCTTTTTTCCGATATACTTGTTATACCCTATGCAATGGGCATGGAGCCGGAGTTTACCGAAAAAGGCCCCGTTTTTGCCAAACCTTTGGCAAAGTCCCCAAACCCCCTGAATGAGCTGAAACCCGATGCCGGGAAGCTGGAGTATGTTTACCGGGTGATTGAAAAAATTAAAGAGACAAAGCCTGCGGATATTCCTTTGATAGGTTTTTGCGGCGGTCCCCTTACGGTCTTGTGCTATATGCTGGAGGGGATGAGCAGGAACGCTGATTTTCCCGAAGCTGTTAAGTACTTATATCAGAACCGCAAGGCTACCCGGCAGATAACAGGTGCCGTTGAAGAGCTTTCGCTTGAATATGTAAAATCACAGGTTCGCCATGGAATAGATGTATTCCAGTTATTTGAGACCCATGCCGGACTAATACCCTTCGGGCTTTATAAAGAGATGTTCATGCCCGTTGTTAAGAAAATAGCCGCAATGCTCAGGGATCTTAATATCCCTTTCATCTATTTCCCGAAGGATATTGGTTTTGGGTTGAAGGAGGTAACACCCGATTATTGCGACTATTTAAGTATTGACTGGCAAACGCCCATTGAGATGGCAAGGCAGGCAGTGGATCCGGAAATCGGACTTCAGGGGAACCTTGACCCTCGCATTCTTTTCTCTGATAAGGGCACTATTGAAGAGACTTTAAAAAAATACCTGCATTTCGGCCGGGAAAACCGCAACTGGGTGTTTAACCTGGGCCATGGTTTCAGGCCAGGCACCCCGTTTGATAATGCAAAGTTTATGACAGAATTCATTAAACAGGCAGACTGGAGCAGATAAACCCAAAAAATAACCCAATATGAAACTTGACAAATATAACAAACCCGTTCCCCGTTACACCAGCTTTCCTCCCGCCAACCATTTTACAAGTGAGTTTGCCGGGAGTGATTACAGGGAGCTTATTGTTGCCTCGAATAACGAAAAGCCTGCCCATATAGGTATATATGTGCATATTCCCTTTTGCAGGCAGCGTTGTTTCTATTGCGGCTGCAACAGCTGGGAGCTGAAAGATGAAAAGCTCGTTGATACATATATGAGCGCTGTAAAAAAAGAGATGCAGATGGTCTTTGAGCTGCTGGACAAGAACAGGCTGGTTTCCCTTGTCCATTTCGGGGGAGGCACTCCCAACTCGATACCTGCAGGATATATTACAGAAATATTGGATATGGTATACGCGGAGTTCGATTTTATTGAAGCTCCCGAGATAGCCATTGAATGCAATCCGGCTTATCTTGACAAACACTATATTAAAGAGCTGAAAGAAGCTGGTTTTAACAGGTTCAGCCTGGGTGTACAGGATCTTGATCCCACTGTTCTGGAGGCTGTTAACCGTAAACCCCCTTTAATGCCCCTGAAGGAAGTTACAGGTTATCTGAGGAAGGATACTGCAGCATCTGTAAACATGGATTTTATTTACGGGCTGCCAAAACAAACCGTTGACTCTTTCACTGAAACAATAAAAAAGGCCGTGGAGCTGAAACCCGACCGGCTTGTCACTTTTTCATACGCACATGTGCCATGGCTGAAGGAGCATCAGCTGAAGGTTGAAAAGGCCGGACTGCCCCCTTCGGAAGAAAAAGCCAATATGTTCCTCTCCGCCCGAAAGCTGCTTGACAAGTCAGGCTACGAATCAATCGGTATGGATCACTTTGTCCTGCCGGGTGATGAGCTTTACAGGGCGCAGCAAAAAAATATGCTGCACAGGAATTTCCAGGGTTATTGTTCACGGCGTACCACCGGACAGGTTTATGCATTCGGGGTATCTGCCATCAGTCAGCTTTCGGGGGCTTACTCGCAAAATACCAAGGATATGGATAAATATACTGAAGGTATCGAAAAAGGAGAATTCCCCGTTGAGAAAGGATACAGGCTTTCTGACAGGGAAAAGGTGATACGCGAGATAATAACCCGGCTGATGTGCAATTACCGTCTTAACTGGGTTCAGCTGCAGGATGAGCTCGGCGATTATACAAATGATGTAAGGGAATTTGCAGATGAAAAAAAGCTTGAGGAATTTGCCGCTGACTCTCTTATAGAGTATAACAGGAACGGCATCAGGGTTACAAAAGAGGGAATGTTCTTTGTAAGGAATATAGCCGCATCTTTTGATCCGTTTTACAAAGTTCAGGAGAACAAATATTCAAAGCCGGTTTAAGCTTTATGAG
Source organism: Bacteroidota bacterium (assembly GCA_003554865.1). Taxonomy (GTDB): domain Bacteria; phylum Bacteroidota; class Bacteroidia; order Bacteroidales; family PUMT01; genus PUMT01. The sequence continues at coordinate 25,466 of PWHJ01000081.1, forward strand.
GGTCATTCATACAGATATAAGCATTATCGGGGCGGGTTTGACGGGACTTAGTCTTGGCTATTATCTAAAAAAGGAGGGTAAGGATTTCAGGATCGTAGAGAAAGATGACAGGATAGGGGGAGTGATAAATACCTGCAGTGAGAACGGGTTTGTATATGAATCGGGCCCGAATACGGGTGTTATAGCAACCGGTGAGCTGGCGGAGCTTTTTGAGGACCTTGACCCTCTCTGCAAAATTGAAAAGGCCAATTCTTCATCAAAAAAAAGGCTGATATGGAAAAATGGCAAATGGAACCCCCTGCCTTCCGGCCTGATCTCGGCTCTCAATACCCCTCTTTTCAGTTTAAAAGACAAACTGAGAATAGCAGGTGAGCCTTTCAGGAGACCCGGCAGGGATCCGGATGAAACGGTTGCCCGGCTGGTTGTAAGAAGGCTTGGGAAAAGCTATCTCGATTATGCTGTGGATCCTTTCATCAGGGGTATTTATGCGGGCGATCCCGGTAAGTTGATAACCCGTTATTCACTTCCCAGACTGTATAACCTCGAGCATCGCTACGGCAGCTTTATAAGAGGGGCTATCAGAAAAAAGACCGAAGTTAAAACCGAAACGGAGAAAAAAGCCACACGCGAGGTGTTTTCAGCAAAGGGTGGGTTGCTGAACTTTGTGAGGGCACTTGGAAAGGAGGCCGGGGAAAGCAATATTTTGCCCGGTTGCCCCGCGGTAAAGATTGAAAAGAGAGACGGGGAATATGTAACATATGTTACAAGACGAAACGGTGAGAAAATTAAAATATGCTCCCCCCGGGTTGTAACTACCAATCCCGCACCTTCTCTTGAATCCCTGCTCCCCTTTTTACCCGGCGATCAGTTGGGTGCTCTTTCAGATCTCAGGTATGCCCCGATAATACTTGTAGTTGCAGGATACGGGAAATGGGACGGTATGCCCCTGGATGCTTTCGGTGGACTGGTTCCTTCATGCGAAAAAAGGGATATGCTGGGTATTCTTTTTCCCTCGTCAATCTTTAAAGGGAGGGCGCCGGATGAAGGGGCTCTTTTGTCTGTATTCATGGGAGGGATAAATGATCAATATCTTCAGGGATTACCCGATGAAAAACTGAAAGAGATAGCTGTGAATGAGATAAAGGTATCCCTTAAAACCAGAAGGCAACCCGACCTGCTTTTAGTTTTCAGGTACGAGAATGCCATACCCCAGTATGAAATAAGTTCCAAAAGGAGGCTGGCTGCCATATCACGTATAGAGAAGGAGAACCCCGGGCTTGTAATTGCAGGCAATATAAGGGACGGAATAGGTATGGCTGACAGGGTGAAACAGGCAAAGGAAGTTGCCGGGAAACTCTGCGGACAATCATGAAAAAAAAGGCCCTTGTTCTTATAAATACAGGTACCCCCGGGCGGCCCCACTGGAGGTCTGTCTATGTTTTCCTGACCAGGTTTTTGAATGATCCCCGCGTTGTTGACCTTCCCCTGGTAATACGCAAAATACTTGTGAATCTGGTTATTGTCCCGTTAAGAGCCTGCAAATCGGCAAAGCTTTACAGGAAAATATGGACACAAGAGGGCTCCCCCCTGCTTGTTTACATGGAAAGGTTAGTTTCAAAGCTTGATTCAGGGTTAAAAAACGAGTGTGACGTTTTTGGAGCTATGCGCTACGGAGAGCCCTTTCTTGAAAATGTGCTTTCCCATATAAGAAAAGGTAGATACCGGGAAATTATCGTTGTGCCCCTTTTTCCGCAATACGCTTCATCAACTACAGGCTCTGCGCTTGAGAAAACAATGAAAATTGTTCAAAAGTGGGAGGTTGTCCCTTCGGTGAGGTTTGTGAGCCAGTTTTACTCCCATCCCTCCTTTATAAAATGTTTTGCTGCTAATATCGCCAAATATGACCTGAAACAGTTCAGCCACATAGTTTTTTCCTTCCACAGTCTCCCTTTGCGGCACATTGAAAAAGTGCACCCCGGCCGATCACCCGCCACATGTAACTGCACCGGTGAAATGCCCGAACATGGCACTTTTTGTTACAAGGCTGCCTGCTATGAAACGGCCAGGTTAATAAGCCGTGAAGCCGGACTGGAAAACGGCGGTTTTACGGTATCTTTCCAGTCAAGATTCGCCAAAAACTGGATATCCCCCTTCACCGATGAGGTAATAAGGGATCTGGCTTTAAACGGACATAAAAAGATACTGGTTGTATCACCCTCCTTTGTTGCCGATTGTCTTGAAACCCTTTATGAGATCTCCGTTGAGTATTCGCATATTTTTAAAAAGCACGGCGGCCGGGAGCTTGTAATGGCCGAAAGCCTCAATGACAAAGAGGACTGGGTTGAGGCCATAACTGAAATTGCAGGCTTATCAAAGATATCAGTGCAGTAATTCAAAAAATGGTGATTTATATTATCAAACCTGTAGCCGAATATTTCGTATAAAATAAGAAGCTAAATTGCCGGAGAAAATTAAAGTTTTTTTTTAAAAAAAAAATCTGAAAATTATTATAATTTAGTAGTTATATAACAAGTTATCTAATAAGATATATGTCAAGATGGGCATTGCACGTGTTTTAAATTTTAAGCTCATATTTCAAATTTTTTTATTTTTTCCGGATACAGTATTTGGCTTTAGAGTACTTGTTTGGTAAATTGCAATGGTAGCCTTTTAAATGCTTAGTGCCAGGAGAGTGCTTTTCAAAATGGATGTTGCATCAATTTTATTGCTATGAAGGAGAAAACCCGCTTGTCAGATGCAAAATCTGATACTGAGCTGCAGGAGAGGATTAAAGAGCTTACCTGTCTTTATTCGATCAGTGAAGAGATGCACAAGGATTCTGGATACTGATGAATTCCTGATGAAAGCTGTCCAACATCTTAAAGATGGAATGGCCCACCCCGAAAAAGCATCTCCTTTGTTTGAGTTCAAAGACAAATTTATCTTTCCCGGAAAAAACATAAATAGGACCGGCAACTACATTGAAGCATCCATCTCTTCCAAAGAGAAAAAATTTGGTCTTGTAAGGGTTTATAATCCCGGTAACATTAGTTTCATTCTTCCCGAGGAGCAGAAGTTCATAGACCAGGTAGCCGGGATGATCGGAAACTGGCTGAGCAAAAGGGAAATGGAGGAAGAACTCAGGCAAAGCAGGGAAGATCTTTATATTACCCTTCAGTCAATAGGAGACGGAGTTATTGCAACTGACCTTGCAGGTGAAATTGTGCGGATGAATCCTGTTGCAGAGGAGCTTACCGGCTGGAAGCTTGAAGAGGCCCGGGGAAGAAATATTGAAGAGCTGTTTTCTCTTGTTAATGCTGGAACCCGTGAAAGAGTAGGCAATCCCGTAAAAAAAGTTCTGGAATCGGGCAAACTGATGGGGCTTGCCAATCATACCGTTATGGTTGCCCGCAACGGCAGGGAAATGCAGATTGCAGACAGTGCTGCGCCCATTTTGGACAGCGAGGGGAAAACAAGAGGTGTGGTATTTGTATTTTCTGATGTTACAGACAAATACCGCGTTATGGAGCAGCTTCGTCAAAGCAGGGAGAAATACCGCCTTTTGGCGGAAAAAACCGAGACGATATTATGGGAGCTTGATTTGACTGAAAACCGGTGGACTTATGTTGCGCCGCAGGTAAAAAGAATTTTGGGGTATTCGCCGCAGGAGTGGACCGATATACAGTTCTGGATTGACCGCCTGCATCCCAATGACAGGGGCTGGGCTTACAACTACTGCATGGAATGTACTCAAAAAGGGCAGGAGCATAGTTTTGAGTACCGGTTCAGGAAAAAGGACGGTACTTATGTATGGTTGCTCGATGAGGTTAAAGTTGACCTGGAAGGGGGAAAACCTGTCAGGATGTGGGGTTCCATGAGAGAAATAACTGAGCGTAAAAATCTGGAGTTGCTGCAAAAAGCCCAGTATAAGATTGCAAACAATATACTTGTGGCTGACGATCTGGAGCTGCTTGTTGAAACTGTTAGGGAAGAGCTCAGTATTTTGATTGATACATCCTTTTTTTCAGTTACTTTTTACAATGAGAAAAAAAATGTTTTAACCGCTCCTTTTAATAAAGGCAAAAAGGGGGAAATAGCCGAATATCCCATAGAGGACTCGCCGGCGGGTATTGTTGTAAAAGAAGGCAGGTCGCTGCTTCTTGGCAGTGAAGATATTGAAGAGCTTATCCGCAAAGAGCGCATTAATTTTGACCGGCCTCTCCCGAAAAAATGGCTTGGTGTTCCTTTGCGCTGTGGCGGCGGTGTGGAGGGGGTTATTATAGTGCAAAGCTTTGACAACCCTGATGCATATGACAGATCGAGTATGAAATTTCTCGAGTCCGTTGCAAATCAGCTTTCGGTTTACCTTGAAAGAAAAAGAAGCCGGGAAAAAGTACTTAAGTTAAGCAGGGTTGTGGAGCAGAGTCCTGTCAGTATCATAATTACAGATACAGACAGCAAAATCGAATATGTCAATCCCCGGTTCGTTGATCAGACAGGCTACAGTGGCGGAGAAGTGATCGGTATGGATGCCTCAATCCTCAAATCGGGTTATCACGGGGAATCCTTTTACAGGGAGATATATGATACCATATTGTCCGGAAAGGACTGGCACGGAGAAATTCTAAGCAAGAGAAAGGATGGGGAGCTTTACTGGGAGAGAGCGGTTATATCCCAGCTTTTCAATGAAAAAGGGGAGATCACCAATTTTGTTGCTATAATGGAGGATATAACAGAGAAAAAAAGACTTGTCAATGAGCTTGTAAGAGCCAAGGAAAAAGCCGAAGAAAGCAACAAGCTCAAATCTGCATTCCTTGCCAATATGAGTCATGAGATACGCACCCCGATGAACAGTATTGTCGGTTTTTCAGCCTTACTGAAAGACCGTGAGCTTAGTGATGAAAAAAAGGATGAGTTCATAGATATTATCAAATCCAATTCCGATTACCTGCTTGGTCTGATCGAGGGGATAATTGACATATCCAGGGTAGAATCGGGGAATGTTGAAATAAAGTGGGAGAAGATCGATGCCAGGGAACTTTTCCGTGACCTGAAAGAGAGGATGCAACCCCTCAAACCCGGTCTGGAGCTGAGGTATAATGCAGGGGATACCCCTCTTTTTATAAGTGACAGGGTGAAACTTAACCAGGTTCTCTCCAACCTTATCTCCAATGCCATTAAGTTTACCTCTGAAGGGTATGTGGAGTATTCCCTCAGGAAAGAAAAAGATACACTTCTTTTCAGTGTTGAGGATACCGGCACCGGTATAAAGGAAAAAGACAGGGAGAAGATATTCCGGCGGTTTGTGCAGGGGGAGACATCAATTTGGATGAGCCGTCAGGGCACAGGTCTTGGTTTGCCGCTAGCCAAAGCCTATATTGAAAAACTGGGCGGGAAAATGTGGGTGGAATCCAACTGGGGTAAAGGCAGCACTTTTTGGTTCACCATCCCTTATATTTCAGTGGAAATACACGAAACCGAAGTAAGTGAACCAGCCGGTAATACTCCTTCTTTAGACAGGAGCCTGAATATTCTGGTGGCTGAAGATGATATGGCAGGATATATGCTGATTGAGGAGATATTAAAAAATGCCGGAGCTGAAATAGTACATGCCCCCAACGGAAGAGAAGCCGTTAAATTGGTCTCATCACGTGAATTCGATCTGGTGCTGATGGATATAAGAATGCCCGTGATGAATGGATTGGAGGCCACCCGAAAGATCAAATCCATAAACCCAAAACTTCCCGTTATTGCCGTTACCGCTAATGCCCTTAAAGATGAGCAGGAAGATGCGTTTCAGGCAGGATGCGATTATTATTTGTCAAAACCTCTACAATCCGAAAAACTTTTTGATTTGATAAAAAAGTTTGCAGATTAACTTGGGAAAAGCACCAAAAATTTCAGGTAAATACTAGCCTAACTGAAATGGTGGCCTGGTTCATTTGGTGAATATTCTAAACAATCATTTAATCGACAAATATACTGATAAAGTTTGATTATCGGTGAAAAAGCCGTTAAAAAGCATCCAAACAGTTATGATCCTTTATTTTTTGTCTGTTTAATTTTCACAAAAAATTTCAATCCTTGTTGTGTTGGAAGTTGCGCTGAAACAAGCAAAAAAACTGGCAAAAAATGTAAGCGATTTTGTTTCAATCCTTGTTGTGTTGGAAGTTGCGCTGAAACCCATTTTTGCCGCTTTTTCGATTGTTGTTTTCATGAGTTTCAATCCTTGTTGTGTTGGAAGTTGCGCTGAAACAAAGTATGGCCGGAACGTGGTGTAAACTCCCAGAAAGTTTCAATCCTTGTTGTGTTGGAAGTTGCGCTGAAACGGGTCTGCCTCAACAATAACGTCATCAATAGCATCATGTTTCAA
>PWHJ01000005.1 GCA_003554865.1 Bacteroidota bacterium
CTTCGGGAGCCTTGACAGAACCTGTTGCCTTGATTGGAAAAGTATTTACCATGGAAAAAATCAATAATAACGACAAACTTAGTTTAGCAGGCCAGTGGTCTAATAAAGGGTAGTACTTTCGACCTTATAATTAATTTAATAAAAAAACTTCAGTTAAAGATTATTTGACAAAAATATAACAAGCAAATAAACAAAAAAGAGTTTTTTTATAATTTGGGTAAAAAGTTTATGAAAATAAAAATTTATTGTTTGAATTAAACAAAAGTGTTGACAAACGGAGAAAAAAAGAGGAAAAGTTATTTTCAGTTACAAGATTTCACTCTTTTCTGACCGCCTCGGCCGGCTGGAGTCCGGCAGCCTTCCTGGCGGGGTATATGGAAGCCAGGATGGCAAACAAAACTATCATAACTGCTACCTGCAAATAGAAAGCTCCATGAAGTTCAGGGTAAACAACGGGGGAAAAACCGAAATCCCGCAAAGCCTCCCCGCCTATAGCCGACAAGTCCATCCCCGTGTGAGATAGAATACTCACAAGAGCAAAAGAAAAAAACAATCCAAAAACACCCCCAGTGAGCGACAACATAACCGTTTCCAGGACTATCATTGCTGTTACCCGCACTCTTTTCATGCCAACTGACATAAGCATACCCAGCTCCCGGGTTCTTTCAAGAACTGACATAAGTATGGTGTTTAAAATTCCAAACGCTACTCCAAGCAAAATAACTGCCATAATTATCAGAAGACTGGTTTTAGTATACTCCATAAGAAAACTAAGATCAGGCCCTATCTGTTTCCAGTTCCGCACCGTAAGATCCGGACAGGAGCTCTTCAGTTCCTCTGTAACAGCATCAGACCTGTCCCGGTCGTGTAACCTGACCGCTATTTCAGTCACCGCCTCCTTGTCGCCAACCAGTGATTTTATATCTTCGGCTTCAACAAACACCGTTGACATTTCAAATGCCGTAGCAGTAGCCCTGAAAATACCTTCTACTCGAAAAGATGCACTTGTAAGCTCCCCTTCCTTATCCTGAAATGTAAGGACAATGCGTGAACCTGTATCACTTTGCAATTTGCCGGCAAGTTCTTCTCCGATCACCACCGGGGGAAGCCTCCCTTTTTCTTCAAAATAAGCTCCTTTAACAATCAGCTCATCAAAACGGGTTGTTTCAAGCTCCCTCTCAGGGTAAACACCAACAATACTCACACCTGCAGTAAAGTGCGGGGAGGCTGCCATACCGTCCATTGCAGTACGAAGAGCAACCGACTGAACATCAGAATGTTTCTCAAAATCCTGAACTATGTAGCGGGCATTTTCAATACGATGGTGTACCTCTCTGTCTTCTATAAACTTCGGGTTATGAATCTGGATATGAGACAACTGCTTTTCAATAGTTTCCTCAAGCGTTTGATTCATTAATCCGAGATATGCAGATGAGATAAAGTTGCCCCCTGTCAACCCCAGAGCTATAGCGGTAATAATTACAAGGCTTCTTTTTTTATTCCGCCATATATTTCTCCATGCTATTTTTATCAATGTACGCATATTCGCAGGTTTCAAGGGGCTTTTCAGTTTCTGGTCGCATCCAGTATATTTATGGAAAAAATTTTACGCATAGTATAAAGACCAATCACAAGGGTGATTCCGAAAACAGTAAATGCCTGATAGAGAAATATGGAGGGCTCAACAGATAAAGCCACAACAGGCTCAAAACCCATATCGAGCATATATTCGGCAATCTCTCCCTTAAACTCTATCGGATAGAGGTGAAAAAGGTACATTATTGGATAACCTGCAGCAATACCGGCTATAACACCTATAAAACCAATCATTACCGTTTCCATCAATCCAACGGTAGCCAGACGGACACGTTTCATTCCAAGGGAAAGCAACATTCCGAATTCATGCATACGTTCATAGAGCATTGTCAGTATGGTGCCAAAAATGCCAAACCCCCCAATAATATAAAAAACCCATGCTATAATTTTGTAAACGGTATCCTGCATCTCCATCAACCCAACCATATCAGGCATCAACTCTTTCCATGTTCTCACGGCATACCAGTCATCATCAAGTCTTCCCTGTATACTTTTTGCAAGTTGATCTATTTCCTCCTCGTCCCGGGGCATAATTATCAGTCCGGTCAATCTGTTCTCGGCAGCGAAATACCACTGTGCCCGGCTTAGCGGCAAAAAAACCATCATATTATTCTGTTCCGGAATAGAAAACTCTACAATCCCTCCCACCTCAAACTTTCCGGCTGCGGTCATTGCCTGGAAACCCTGACCGAGCAAAACAAGTGTGTCTCCAACGCCTATATCCAGCATCTCTGCAAGTCCCTGAGCAATCACCGCATAATCATCATCGGCGGCAAACATTTTTCCATCGACAATATTCAGCGACAACCCCCTCAGGCGATCCTCCTTTACAGGGTCTATTCCTGAGACCATAGAGGGTTTAGTTGTCATCTCTTTAGCGGCAAGAGAAAAACCGCTGATTCTTGGAACGGTATATCTGATTTCATCTTCAAACGGGTCAAGCGCCTCTTCAACTTCACCGGTTAATTCAAATGTGTGGTCCATTGAAGGCTCATCATGATAAAGGATATCCTGCACCTGCAGGTAGCCCGTTTCCTGGCGAACCATCGTTTCCACCATCTGTTGCTGAGTTCCTCCTGCAATAGCAAGTAACGCGCTTGCCATAATAACAGCAAGAAGTACGGAGCTGACAGTGATCAGGGTTCGCCGCTTGTTACGCCAAAGGTTGCGCCATGCAAGTTTAAAAAGTATATTAAACGCTTTTATCCCCACAAACAAGATTTATTAATAGATAATCCCAATATATCAAAAAAACAGTTATACTTTAAAGTCTGTTCAGCAAAACTTCCCCGGCCTCATCAGGTGTTTTTCCAAAAGAGACTATCCCGTCCCTGTGCCCTCCCATTACCATTATTTTTTCATCCCCCGCCTGCTTCCGCTCAAACAAACGCTTAATCTCCATTGCCATTTCAGGTGTCCCGTACAAGGCTTCATCAGAAGTTGTGGGAACTTCCCCCTTGAGCTTTTCCCACAGTTCCCTGCTGTGAACATGGAAAACCGCATTAATATCCGAAGAGCACTCATATATAGCGGCATGGGTCAGTGATTCGGATGAAGCTTTAAGCGGCCCGCTGCATGTCAGGCTGTTACCTGAGAGATCATAGTCGTTTACCATCGCATAATGGTCCTTGTTCAGTCTTTTCAGCCTGCCTGTAGCCGAACCGGTTATAATAAAAGTATTCTTCTTAAATCTTTTGCTCACATTGCCAAAGCCCGTCCCTTTACTGTCAGCACCAATAAGGCCAAGGTCAAATAACTTGTTTCTCCATTCATTTATCCAGGTTATCTGACCTTCAGGAACCGGACCGGCCCGGATCCAGCGACAATTAAATTTTATATAACCTTCTTCCGGGCTTTTCAAATCCACCTACTTTTTAAATTCAGGGAACAGCTTAAATATTGAATCCTTTTCCGCCTTGCATATCCCCTTTTCAGTTATCAGTCCCGTCACCAGTCTTGCAGGTGTCACATCAAAACCATAATTTGCAACACCGCTTTCTTCAGGTGTAAGCAAAACCTTTTTGATCTCCCCCTCACACAATCCTTCAATATATTTAACCTCCTCACCTCCCCTTTCTTCTATGGGAATGTCCCTCAGACCGTCTTCTATTTCCCAGTCAATCGACGAAGAAGGGAGAGCGACATAAAAGGGGATCCCGTTATCCTTTGCAGCCAGAGCTTTCAGATATGTCCCTATTTTGTTGGCAACATCACCGGTCCGGGTCGTCCTGTCAGACCCCACGATAACCACATCCACCATTTGATGCTGCATGAGGTGTCCTCCCGTATTGTCGCAGATAACAGTATGGGGAACTCCCTGCTGACCCAGCTCCCAGGCGGTAAGAGCTGCGCCCTGGTTTCTCGGGCGGGTTTCATCCACCCAGACATGCAGGTCAATTCCCTTTTCATGTGCGGTATAAACAGGGGCGGTTGCTGTACCGTAATCTACAAATGCCAGCCAGCCGGCATTGCAATGTGTGAGTATGTTAACTCTCTTACCACCCTTTTCCCGGCTTATCCTTTCTATAACTTCCATCCCGAACTGACCGATTTTGCGGCTGTTTTCCGCATCAGTGCCGGCAATCTCTTTTGCAGTCTCTAAAGCTGCAATAACCTTCTCACTTGGTGACCCGGCATTTAAAATTGTCTTAAGCTGCTTGTCCACAGCCCATGATAGGTTAACGGCGGTAGGCCTGGCAGCCTTAATGCGTTCAGCCGCCTCCTTTATGAAACTGTCAAAGGAGCCGTCAGCAGGAGCCTCCAGAGCCGCCAGATACATCCCGTAGCCGGCTGCCACACCTATCAAGCCTGCCCCTCTTACATGCATTTCACTTATTGCTCTTACAATACAGGAAACCGAGTGCAAATCCTTCACCACAAACCTGTGGGGCAGAAAGCGCTGATCTATTATGCTAACCACTTTTTTGTCAGGCTCTTTAAGCCAAATTGTACGATAATGCTTCCCGTTGACATACATAAAATAAAATATTACATCTTAACAATTTCAGAGATTGTAGGGTAAATATGTTGCCAGGCCGGGTTGGCGGACAGGAAAATTATTCTAATCCAGGAAAATATCTATAAAATCGGCGGCTTTCACCTGGTTCCTGTTTTTAATCTTTCTCTTGCCCTGCGAACAACTTGTAACGGCACAATCTTTATACACTCTGCAATCGCCGCTGTTTTCAGGTGTATAACCTTTGCACACACGCAGCACATCAGGTGATATTTCATCAATTATAACAATTTTACCATCTCCCTCTTTCAGCCTTCCCAGTTCGAACTTACCGTCAATCACATGCAAATCTTTAGAAGCAAATTCCTTGCAGACAATTTCGGCGATGTTCTTAACAAGCTCAACGCTTTCTTCTATCTCCTGCTTACTCATTGCACCTACTTCCTGCAGCGCTTCGAAAGTGATCAGCACATCGACATCTCCCTTGGTCCACGCCTCCACAACCTTATTAATATTCTTGCAGGGCCTGACAAAAGGATACCTTCTCCAGAAGCTGCCCGTTGCATTGTTCCTCCATGTAAATTCAAGATTCGCCAGAGGTGCGGATCCGGAAAATCCCGGTGCCTCTGCTTCCATTGATAAAGGTTCGGCAGGCTCAACGATCATCTCATTATCATTGACAGTCTCAATATAATGTGATGGAACACCCTCCTGTTTCAGAAGCTTAAAAAAATGTGTCGCAAACCTGCATGCAATGGCACCTTTTCCGGGTATTTTACCCACTACGGTATCATATCCGGGATCAAAAACAGGCTTGCCGTTCTCGAGATAACCTGTTGCATCATCCTTGAAAACAAGCCGGTACTTGCCGGTGTAAGGCCCTTCGGTTATACTGTAAACATCCTTGGATTTTCCGCTGTATACAAGATTTTTTTCAGCCATTGATAACTTCTCCTTTTTTATAATTGATTAAACATTAAACATAACAAATATACACTTTAGGTAACATATTTTACAACCCCATTTTGATAAGTACCCTTTTGCACTTACCAGATTTAAGTGGGAGCTTTCAGCAAACCTCATTTCAACTTCCTGCTAAGGTAAGCCGCTTAAAATATCCAAAAAATTTAACCTTAAGCAAAAGTGTTATTTTTTAAACACGGTTTAACTGGTAAAGAAGTTGAAGAAGATTGATTTTCTGGTTTATTTTTAAATCCTCTCCTTGAAAAACTCCTTTAAGGTCTTTAATATTTAAATTATCCTTAACTATCAAGTCCTTGCCGGTATAAGCCGATATCGTTTTATTCCAAAGCAGCGTATTTGTAATTTCGTTCCAGTTATGCCATGCCCCCTGATTTTCTTTTATGAGTCCCAATGAAACACCGGCTTTTCTATACAATATTGAGATGAACTGAACAGGACTGTTTATCCAGAAAGGCAAAAAGGGATAATAGCCTGCCGAATGTGGGATCCACCGGTTTTCCTTAAAACAGCAATGAAAAGCCTTTTTAAATAAGCGGTGATTAAGTTTCCATTCAACAGGTGCATAAGCACTTGTTTTAACAAACCTGTTGCACATAAATGGTTCATAAGAAACAAAAAGCCTTCTGCTTGCAGAAAAATTGGGAAGAGCATACCCCATTGTCCTTGGCCAAACCAAAAACCATTCATGATGGGTGCCATTTCTAAGCTTCTTCATATTTTCCAAATGATACTGCCTTCTTCTGTCAATTTCATGCAATATAGAATCAGGGAAAACGGTACTCTTAGCTGGCTTGCTTCGTTTTTCACCTTTTGCCATTACCTGGGGAAAAAAGGGGAACTTGGTATCACCAGGTATTTTCCTGGCATAATAAGCTTTAAGAAGAGTATCCCCCAAATACCCTCCAAAAACAGCAGGATATCTGTTCAATTCACATACCGAATGAAACCCCAGTGCATGAGCATGATAGTACTGTTGCCCGCTTCCAACCAAATCAGATGCTTCAGGCAATATATCAAGATAATGCGTTTTATCTCTGAACTTAACAGAAAGATTAATACCATAGGTTTCTGCCACTTTTTGGGCTATTTTGCCTTCACGGTCCATTTCATAAAGAAAAATAAATGCATCTATTTTCAATCTTTCAGGCAAAAGCCCTGCTATAACCCTCGAATCTTCGCCGGCACTCAAAAACTGGGCAACATGATCCATCCCCTCAGTAAGGCGATCAACATAATTCTTAACCCCGCTCCTAAGCACACCTGCAGCTTCATCGATAGTGTCGTAAATTTTCTGCTCCTCAGGCTCCCAATAGTTAACCTGATTTTTTACCTTATCTGATGCATTAAAAGGCTCGAAATAATTAATTGCGGCAGCCCTGCACTGGAAAATCTTCTTATAAACTGTGTACGGATAAGTAACAACATCATTTATAACAAAATCTGCCAAGGAGACAGGGTCAAAACTATCCCTGTTTCCGGATGTTCTTGCAAGTACATCAACATGAGTGCCCAATACCAGATTATCATTTTCACTATACCGATAAATGGGAATAAACATCATCAAATCCGTTATGCACTCAATTTTCCCTTCCTCCTTGTCAATGACAAAGACTGCAAAAGGACCACTCAAATCCTCATCCCATCTTAAATCCCCTGCCATGAATTTTTCAAATACAGAAGCCGTGCCTTCGGTAGGGCGGCCATTTGTCAAAAACCTGTTATCCCTGAAACACAACACAGGTCCACCGATCACCACAAAAATATATTTTGCGGTTTCAAGAGGCTGAAACCCATTATACAAATTCCTGCTCACACCTAAAGACCCCCACTCTCCATGATACTCAAACACCTCAGGAGGATTCCTGTGATAAATGGAACAAATATCAGCAGTTAACTCTCCATCAGGTCTGTTTTTAAATGAATATATAAAATCACTCATCAATCAATTATTTTTTCTGTAAAAATGCTTGCTTTTAAATATGGTAAAAGTTATTAAATAAAAGTTCAGAACCACCCCGGTAAAAGAAAATAACATAATCGTCACCACTTCATTTTCAAAAAAGTAAAACCCTGTTAGCAGGGCTATTACACGCAGAAGCACACTAATAATCTCATATACGAGAAATGAACCCTGCAATTTTAAAACCGGCAAAGACATAACACTAGGACGATTAATGAAGGCAAAAAACAGCCAAAAAGCCATCCATCTTGCATATTCTCCTGCCCTATACCACTCACTGCCAAAAACAAACTCAAAGAGCCCGGGGCCTGCAATCACAATAATTGAAAAAGGAATAATCCCTATTGCAGCCAGGCCAAGAGTTGCATTAAGAATGTACATGGTCAGGTCTTCTTTATTATGAGCGGCCTTAGTAATGTCCGGATAAAAAACATCGCCTACAGATTTGCCGATAAGTGCTGTCGGCATTTTCAGCAACCTTCTGCCTAGGGTATAAAAACCGGCAGAAGCCGGGCCGAAAAAAGCAGAAAGCATTAAAACAGGCAGACTTTGTGATACAGCATTAATAAACACTTGCGGAGCCCGGTAAACCGGAAAATCTTTATATTCCTTTGCCAGCTTTCTAATGGCTGCCAATGATAGCGCTCTCTTTCCCTGTTTTGCATACCCTCTCTTCTTACCCAACCCTACATTAAGCATCAATGCGTGTATACCATGTCCCAGAGCACTTATCACCAAAAGAACTGCGGCAACCGGTTTTATAAGGCCAGCTGTAGCATACGCTCCGTTGACAACCAAAGCCTTGGCAGCCTCCACTTTTGCCCTGAGCTTAAAATGCTGCTTCCTTATCAGCCATTGCTCATTAACCTGCAACCAGACAGAAAAAATAATTACAGGCGGGAGAAGGAAAATAAAATTGCCGATTTCACCAACCTGAAAAGCCTCCAGAATGCGGTGCCCCAGAAACAACAAAATCAAGCCAACGACAACAGCAAGAGCAAATCCCGTATATAATGAAAGGCGGGCTATGCTTCCTGCATCTTCATCTTTTTTCGGCAGTACAATAGCTACAGGATAAGTTAGACCAGATACCGGTGCAATAATCGCAACCATCGCAATAAAGGTTCCAAGCACACCAAAAGCCTCTGCACCGTACAGTCGGGTTATAACAGGTGAAAAAGCCATTGTCACAAGCTGCGCAACGGCAGTCCCCGAAGCCACAATGGTGACATTACGAACAAACTGACTTTTTATAATACTGTTTAAAAACCCTTTCACTGGTACAAATATGGTTAATTAAACTTAAACTTGAAAAAGTAAAATAAAAACAAGGAAAAGTGATGTATTTTGTTTATATTTAAGTCGTTACACAAATAACACAAACAAAAAAACACCACTTTTCAGATGAAAAATACAAAGAAAA
>PWHJ01000085.1 GCA_003554865.1 Bacteroidota bacterium
AATTTGTTTCCGACCATCAAAGTTCATTATGGAATATTCTGGTTCTGAAGAAACTGTGTAATTATCAGAGATATTTATTATTTGCTCCCTAATCGATTTTTCATTAATCCCGAGCAAATCACATATTTTGTTATTCTCTATCTGAGAATCAATCAGTTTTGCAAATAAAACGAAGAAAGAATTATTCAGCTCATTTGCACTATCAAGCAAATAGTTCATAAATGAAGTTATATTCGTTTCCGAAATTCTTCCATTTCCTTCTGATAATGCTTTAAATATATTCATATGTTCTTCTGGTGTTATAATTAAGCACAACGTTTCTGATGTATATAATGCAGGCAATTGCGGGATACTTAATTGTCCGCCGACATAAAAAGCTTAAGTGAATTGCAATACTTGGAATAACCTGCATACTCGCCTGTTTTATATACATCATGTTAGCAAATCGTGCATTTTTACTAAACATTAAGTGTTAACATAATTTTTATTCTTATGTATTTGAAGTATCATATCTTCCATACTCCCATGTTAATTTGCAGTCACTACAAGTTAATTGTCTAATATTTTTACCAGTAAAACCTATTAACATCAACATAATAACACCGTACAGTGTTGTTAGTCCTCCTAACACTATCATCAGGATACCCAAAATAGGAATAATCAACAACCAAATTCCACAACCTGCAAAAGCTAAACCCCCAAAAGTTGCACTAAGAGTATTCTGCAAAAAACTGTGCTTTTTAACTTTGTTTGAACCACATCTTGGACAAGGTTCCCAATTCTTTTTGAGATTATTTAGTTCAGTTTTATTTTTTTCAGTAGTGGGTGTTTTTGATACAGATTTCTCTTTTTCCTCAAATTCTAATAATTCTTTAATATCATCCAGTGTATATTTATTACATTTTACAATATTCATTTTTTTTGTAACACGACGAAAACAACGTGTACATAATACACCTTCATCCTTCAAGTTGCCAGCACCAAAGAGTGGTGTATTTGCAAATTTTAATTCTTTTGAACAAAGACTACAATTTTTCATTAATACTCGAAAGTTTTTAATAGTTATTATTGCCAGAACTTAATTCCACCAACGTTCTTCTGTAGCTTTCACAACTATTTGGATTAAAGAGTCTTTGGAGATATTGTATGAGTCAATAAGTTTTTGTTCGTTTATTTTGTCAAGTTTGTCTACAAAATCCGTATGCTTTTCCCAATCATTTGGATTAGGGTATCGCTTGTCAGCTTGTTGAATTGCTTTTTCTTGCATTTGTTGAAGTTCTCGATAGATTTGTCTTTGTTCCCTAACAATTTTTGCTATACTATCCTGCCTTTCTTGTTCAAGCCTTTGTTCTTCAAGAATGCTGTCAATTTTAGCAATCATTATTTGGGTTTCATCGTAATATTCATCCTCCTCAGATATTTCATGAAAATATTCTATGGCTTTCTCATAATTACCTGCTTCATATTCACTCACACCATCACGATAATTATTAGTACATCCAACTAAAATAAAGATTAAAGTGAATGTCATTACTGATAAATAAAAATTCTGTTTCATAATTCATTTTTTTTAGTTATTAATATTAATTTACACAACCTAACTTTTTTTGCATGTTTGCTAACATATTTATAAGTTCTGTATTGAATTTATTTTAACTATGTCTTTTGGTTTGTGTTGAATTTATATGGCTAAAATCCGGAAATATGTTCATATACTCAAAATTCTTTTATAATCTTAAAATACTTTATTCGTATTTCTGCCGGTAAGGTTTAAAAAATTGCCGGATTTTTATTATTTGTATGCTTATATCTCTGTTGGTTTTTAATTTTGATTTCTCTAAAGGTGGCTTTATATGCTTGGGGAATGGTTGTTTGCTGAGGTCTCGATTTTTAATTATCAGGTTTTTAATAAATAGCTGACTAATAAAAACAAAAAGTTGTCTTATGAACGCCCATCAGCTAAAGCTCACAAAAAAATTTATAAACCATGGGGGTCCATACGGCCAAAAGAGATAAACTTAATTGACATTCTATAATAACTTATTGAATATTAATTTTATTAACCATACTTGTGCGAACAAATAGTTTTTTAATTATGTACATATTTTAAGGTTTACATGGATTGTTTGAAAAGTGTTTCAGCCAAATTATTCATTTTTATAACATTTGACAAAGAATATAAAATGAATTTTTCTACAAACCTTCCTCTGTATTTATGAACATCCTGCTTGCCCCTTAAGGCTGCTGAAAGAAAATCCCAAAATCAGGCAGCTGAGAAAATACAATCAAAATATGGCTTTTGGGTCAGTCAGTTGAGGAAATATAACCAAAATATGGCTTTGGGACCGGCATTTTAGAAAATGCGTCGAGGATATGACTAGTAGGGTAAAGCGAATGAGAATATAAATTCTGGGATCAAAATATGGCAGTTGGGTTAAGCATATGAGAAAATGTCTCCAGGATATGACTAGTAGGGTAAAGAAAATGAGAATACAGATCCACGATGGAAGTGGGGGCAAACACATAAGAAAATATAGCCTTGATATGGCAATTGAGTTACACATATGAGGCAATGGAACCAGGGTATGGCAACTTTAGTTAAGTGTTTAAAATGCATCTTATGCGGAAAGATACCTGCAAAAAAGCTCTGCTATTCGTAACGCAATGATCTGGCCGGGCTGAGCCGGGCTGCCTTTATGGTTTGATAGCCTGCTGTTGCTACCACGAGCAGTGTTGAGATGAAAAAGGAGCCGGCGAATACCCACGGGTCATTGAGTGATATTTTGTATGCAAAGTCATCGAGCCAGTTGTTCATGAAGTTCCATGCAATTACCCAGGAGATAACATTGGCTATTATGATCCAGTAGCCGAATTTTTTCATTATATCGCGTAAGATTACCCAAAACGAGGCTCCGAAAATTTTTCTCACGGCAATCTCGTTGGTTTTGCTTTGGACTATAAACGAGGAAAGCCCGTATATCCCGAAAGCTGCTATCGCAATCCCTATTAATGTAAGAACCCCCATTATGATGTTCATCTGTCTTTCCGAACTGTATAGGCCGGCGATAATGTCTTCAACCAATAAATATTCAAACGGATCAAAAGGATTGATTTCCTCCCAAAGGGAACCGACAAGGGAGGCTGTTTGCAGGAGGTTTTCCTCATCACTCCTGATCGTAATATACCGGGTTTGGTTTCCAAGCAAATGAATAATATATGGTTCAATGGTGTGATGGACGGATTGAAAATGAAAATCCTCAACTACACCTATAATATGGTAAGGCTCGTATTCGTCCGGGCCAATTTTCAGGTCGACTGTTTTGCCTGACGGGTCATCGAGTCCATACTGAACAACTGCTTTTTGATTCAGTATGACTGCATTGGCATCAGCCGGGAAATCTCTGCTGAAGTTCCTGCCTTCAACTATATTAATACCCATCAGGTCAATGTAGGTGTAATCGGCGTAGATGGAGTTGAAGGGTACATCTTCATTCAGCCAGGAAGGTTTATAGATCCTGCTTCGTAATCCGCGACCTGGGACCATGTCAGATACCGCTGTCTCTTCAACACCCGGGATGCCGGATATTTCCTGAAGGATTGTTTCATACCTGCTGCGCAGATCTGCAGTTCGAAGGTGAATTACCATTCTCCCCGACTCTTCAAACCCCATCTCTTTATTGCTTATATAATTGAGTTGTTTCCAGATAAAGAGGGTGCAGATGGTAAGGGCAACTGAAATGGTAATCTGAAAAACTGTCAGCGAGCTTCTAACCCAGAACCGTCCGGAGGAGACCTTTGTTATACCTTTCAGTGTATTTACGGGTTTGAATCCGGAAAGGATAAAGGCGGGATACATACCGCTGAGTACTCCCACTATCAGCAACAATAAAGGTATCATTAAGATGATCCTTATGTTGTTTATGTCGAAAAAGGATAAGTGCATGGCCGTAATATTGTTGAAGTATGGCAGGAGGAGCTCTGTCAGGGATAAAGCTACAATAACCGCGAGAAGTGAAAACAGAAGTGATTCACCCAGAAACTGAAAAATAAGGGATTTTCGGGTGGCGCCCGCCACTTTTCTTACCCCTACCTCTCTGGAACGCATCGAGCCGCTTGCAGTTGAAAGGTTTACAAAGTTAATGCAGGCAAGTATTAAAATTAGTGCGGAAATTCCCGTGAAAATAAGCACCCTGGCTCTGCTGCCGGATTGTGACAAACCGGCTTCAACATAAGGATCCATGTAAACCGATGCAACAGGTTGAAGGAAAGGTTTTATGGTAACGCCGAATTCTCTTGCCTCCGTGCCGAATTGTTCTTCAAACAGCTGCTCTGTCTTAGTTTTGAATAGCTCTTCTTCGTAAAGGTCGTTGAATTTAACATAGGTGTAAAACGAAAGGCTGAGCCAGTCAAATGGCGATGAATAGGTTGTTGTAGCCCTGGATGCTACCGCGTCGAACCTGATATGGGTGTTTGAGGGAGGTGTTTCTGCAATGCCCGTAACGGTGTATTCCTGTGAATTGTTCAGCAGTATTGTTTTGCCCAGTGGATCGCTGTTGCCGAAGTATTTGTTTGCCAGTTCACGTGTAAGAACGATGGTGCGGGGATCGGTTAGTACGGAAGAGGGGTCACCCGATTCAAGCCTGAAGCCTAAAATGTTAAAAAATGAGGAATCGGCGATAAAGAAGTTTTCTTCAATGAATATCTTTTCATCTATTTTTACGGTAGCTTCCCCTGTTCTTGTAATTCTTACTGCATTATCGACTTCAGGGAAACTCTCAATCAGCTCGCCGGCCAAAGGACCCATTGAAACCGGGGCATGATCATAAAAACCCTCGCCTGTCAGCTCAAAGCCGATTCTTTTTATTTTTTCATGCCCGGGGTGAAACTTGTCAAAACTGGTTTCGTGATCTACCCATAACAGAATGAGTATGAAGGAGGTGAGCCCGATGGCCAGACCGCCCAGGTTCACCAGAAATGGCCCCTTCCTTTTGATTAGATTGCGGAAGGCGGTTACAAGGTAATTTTTTATCATTTTTCAGTTTATTTAAAATAAAGCAGAAAATAACATGTATAAGGTATTTGTTGTTGTGATGTTTTAAATTACAAGAGTGCTTTGGTTTTTATTTTTAACTCCCCGGCAATTTTGGTTTTAAAACAATGGCGGGATCAGTGCCGGTAAAAGGTCTTGCCAACTATTTTCCAGCCATCTTCAAACTTGTACAATGCTACATAATCTGTAAATTGCCTTTGGCCTTGTCTGTGAAGCTCAAATTTTACCATCGCGGCTGTGCCAACTACGTCAATATCTAGATATTTGGCGGTGGCAGGGTATGGGGGTCCTCCGGGATATGCTGCTTTCTGCTTTTCAATATTGGAAATCCAGGTTTCAATGGGCAGCTTCTGTATCTCATTGCCGGCAAGCCTCAGCATAACAAATTCAGGAACTACGTATTGCCTTATCACATCGGTATCGCCCCAGTTCTGGAGACCGTCAATGTATGCCTTTTCGATCACCTTTTTAATTTCCCCGGTCTCTGATGCGGGATCGGTGCTGGCGCCGGCGGTTATCTGGAAGCTTATCAAAGCTACGGCAAGAAAGAATAATGGTTTGTTCATGATTGTTGTTTTAAATAGTTAATAATAATTTTCACATGATCAACATAAATTACAGTATTTCAGTTCACAACATTAATGGAGGCAGTACAAAAAAATCATTACAAATTTAAAGCCAATAAGTGTAAGCCGCACTAAATCAGCTCGTAACACAGCTGACGAATATTTTGTACATCTTCAAAGTGTTCATTTTTGAAACTCAATTGTACGAATACGTACTATCTCTTAATTTTCGGGAACATATTAATATGGTGCTCCCCATTTTTAAAATACTGGTTAATTTTTTTATCTTGCTTATGTGTAATTTAAGTTTTTGAAGATTTGAAATTCACCGGGTTGAAAAGCCAGAGGGTTGGGTTTTAATTTGAGAACACTGTGATAATTAATTAACTAAACATAATTTACTCGAATGCAAACCAATAAAGGTGTATTGGTAACGGGTGCCTCAGACCGGATCGGCAGGCAAATTGCCATGCATTTCGCTTCTCTTGGGTATAATGTAGCAGTTCATTTTAGTAGCTCTGCTGAAAAAGCCGAATTGACAAGGCAGGATATTGAATCAAAACACGAGGTTGAATGCCGGTTGTTTAAAGCAGATTTTCGTAACAAGCAGGAGACGCAGAATCTGATCTCAAAAGTGAATTCCACATTAAAGATCAGTTGCCTGGTTAATAATGCTTCAATATTTTATGAAAACAGGTTTTTAGATAAGGGTACATCCGCTTTGACAGATTTTATTGATATTAATTTTATGGCGCCATATATCCTGACAAAACAGTTTGCCGAGATTGCCCCTGATGGTTCTCTGATAGTCAATTTACTGGATACGAAGATAAGCAGTAATGCCACCAGCCATTTCGATTACCTTTTATCAAAAAAATTCCTTTCAGTATTTACAAGGCAGGTTGCTTTGGAGCTGGCACCCGGGATCAGGGTTAACGGGATTGCCCCAGGAATTATATTGCCGCCGAAAGACAAGGATATTCAGTATATTGAGGAACTTGCTGAAAAGATCCCTATGAAAAAGACTGGCTGGCCGGAAAATATTTTAAGCTCGATCGATTTCTTTTTAAATAATGATTTTGTAACCGGGCAAATTTTGTTTCCTGACGGTGGAGATAACTTATAAAAAAAATCTATTATGACAAGTATACAAATAGAAAATCTGCGGCTGAGGACAATCATAGGCGTAAATGAATGGGAGAAGGATAATCTTCAGGATGTGGTTATATCAGTCAGATTTACCTATAATGCGCAAAGGGCAGAAAAATCTGACCGCATTGAAGATGCTGCAGATTACAAATCACTTACAAAAAAGATAATTAAAGAAGTTGAAGCCTCAAAATTTAATTTGATCGAAAGCCTTGCCAGTCACATATTTAAAGTTGTAAAAGAGAGCGGAGATTTAAAAAATGTTCAGGTTAAGGTTGAGAAACCACAGGCCTTAAGATTTTGTGATAATGTTATTGCAATAAAAACTGACGATGATAAATAGTGCAATAATAGGAGTCGGCTCAAATATCAGACCCGAAGAGAATATAATAAAGGCGGAAAAGGAAATTGCTTCTCTGGCAAGTATTATAAGGAAGTCTGATTTTGTTTATACAAAACCGTTGCTATATGAAAGTCAGGATGATTTCCTGAACGGGGTATTCCAGATAGAAACTTTGCATGAATACCAGGAACTGAAAAAAAGGCTTAAGGAAATTGAACATAAGCTTGGGCGCGTGAGGACAGGCAATAAAAACGCCCCCAGAACCATTGATCTTGACCCTGTTGTTTTTAACAACCAAATAAAAGATAAAGATGTATTTAGCCGTGATTTTATAAGAAATCCGGTTCTGGATATGCTGCCTGAATTATACAATACAGTTACCTGCTCTAATTATGAGAAACATTTTTATGAGGTAAAAGAGATCATAGAATCAATTCATGAGGTTTTACCCGTGCCCCCTGTATCTGTTTTTGGTGCCGCCGGTTGGTTTTGCTCCGGGGGATTTTCTGAAGGTTATGCTGATATTTTCATAATTATTGAAAATATTGATGAATCCAAAAATGAAATAAACAGAAAATTAAGGAAGTCGGTTCCCCTTTCAGCAGGGGGTTCTCCTGTTCAGCTAAGATTATTACACCGGGAGGAACTGGAAGGTAAAGCAGCCGGGGAAGCAGGTATTACTGACAAAGGGAGCTATGTGGAGCTGTTTATAAATCAGTTTTCCTCACATATCCTTCTTTACGGGAACCCCCGTCCTTTTAAAGTGCAAGCCTGATAAAGTTGTATATATCACCCGGCTGACACAGAATAATTTATTAACTTGCAAAAGAGGTTAATTGCATTGCCAGGTCTAAACACAAACTCCCATTCTGCCATGAACTCAGTCGCCAAATTTTTGATGTTTTTTTTAATCATTGGCTCTTTATATTCCTGCAATTCACAGAGGCCGGTGAACTACTCCAAAACACATTCTTACGGTTTTGAGCATAATGATGATATATATTTTCTTCTTGATTATCAGATTTGGAAAAGAGGGGGCAGGTTCTGGTTCATTATGCCAATTCAGCTGCCTACCAGGATTTATTTAAAGAAGGTTTATCTTTACAGATATGAGCCTGACCTGAATCAGCTTGAAATAGTTGGGGTTCCCCGCGAAGAGGCTATGCGTTCTATCAATGTCGTACGCACAAAGTTTACAAAAGACAACAGTAAAATTATTTTTGCATATCATGCCGGTTATGATGAAGATATCAACCCGTTGGTCGACTTTTTCATCTGGGATACCCAAACAGGCAGGTTTACAGATACCGGGGTTGAAAATCCCGTAAGGTATGATCATCCCTTATATGAGAAATATTTCAGCGACTATAAGTCGCCGACACGAGATAACCCCGGAATTATAGGTATTTCAACATTAAATAATGAAATACTTAAAGGCCTTACCGGTGAAGATTATGACCTGCCGGAGGAGTGGTAAGGCGCGAGCGAGTTTTGTTAAATTTAATAAATATTGTTTCTGCATATGAAGTTAATAAGGTTTTTGATTCTTTTACAGTTGCCTGCTGTTCTGCTTTTATCATGCGGCCCTCAAGAGGAAAAAGAAGATTATGAGGAGAAAGACGAATATGAGGAAAAAATTGATTATGGACCACTGGAGGAGTATATAGAAAATACTGCTAACAGATACATTGAGGAGAATGATATTAAGGGGATATCTGCAGGATTCACCGATTACTGTAATGATTACAGGTTTGAAAAGGGGTATGGCAATACAAGTGATTCCTCGCTTTTCCCTATGGCCTCGGTTACCAAGGTTGTTACATCTGCAGCTGTTATGCAGATTATACAGGAAGGGAAGCTTGAACTGGATGATAAGTTAAGCGATCATCTGCCTGAATTTAAATTAGAAAAGCCCTATCCGGATTCTCCTGAAATTACCATAAGGCACATAATGACTCATACTGCCGGGTTAACCCGCGATATTATGAGTAAGGCCCAGGGATATTGTCCGGTGGAGACGGAAGAAATTTTGGATTATCTCAATAATCACATGCAGATTGCTCCCGCAGTATACAGGCATCATTATTCCAATCCCGGTTTTGAGCTGTTGGCTTTGGTCATTGAAAATATAAGCGGCCGGTCTTACCAATCCTATATGCGCGAAAATATCCTTGACTCCCTGGGAATGGGAAACAGCTTTTTCGCTGAGGGTAATGAAGGTGTTGAAACCGGTTTTTACACTACGTTATCTGATATAGGGTATAATGAAATGCCTGTTAATTATATGGCTGCCGGTGGACTTAAAAGCAATGTGCCGGATATGCTGAATTTCGCTGAAATGTTGCTTCAGCCCTCTGTGAATGAGGATGATGGGATGTTAAAGGAGCCATATCTTGAAATGATGTTTAGCCGTCAAAATGCAGATGTATTGCTTGACCATGATGTAAATATAGGGGCTTCGGTATTCCTTGAAGAGTTACCTGACCCGTTTTCTGGCAAGCTGGTCTATCATGGGGGAGGGGCGGTATTTTCAAATGCAGTGTTTATAATCGCGCCCGATTACGGGATAGGGACGGTTGTTTTCTGCAATACTGCAGGTTCTTATGAATTATTGATGGAGATGGGGCGAGATATAATATCAAAAGCTCTGGAAATTAAAACAGGTGATGAATATAAAGCTCAGCCACGTTACATCCCCCGGGAAGATTCCCTGAGTTTTCAGGAGCAGAGGAAAATTACCGGCAATTATTATACCCATTCAGATATTATCCGGATTAAAGAGCATAAAGAGTATGAAGACAGTATAGTTGCTCTTACCGGTGCAGATACACTTTCTGTGAATTTTTTTGAAGACGGTTATTTTTCGTTCCGTGAGGGTTTTTACTTCAAAACAGATTCCATCGGTGAAGAAAAGATCCTTTTCAGCTTAAGAGACAGAGCTCTTAGTCCATTTGGCAGGCACCGCGAAATCGAAGAATATTCTGTACCTGAAAGTTGGGAGGAAGCAAAGGGGAGTTACTACGTTGTTGATCCCTGTGAAAAGGGCTCGTTTCTACATTATGAAAGGTTAACTGTTTCAGTCAGGGACAATAAGTTGTTTCTGGGCATGCTGCCGGAAAAGATTATAAGGGATATCTACGGTATTACAAGTGAAATGAATATTTTGCTGGAGCCGGTGGATGAAGATACCGCAATAATGCAGGGTTTTGGCAGATACTTTTCAGAACCTGTTTTTCTGGATACCGAAAACGGGACAATTGAGTTTTCCGGTCTGACCTTTGCAAGGCCAGAGCCGGAGTAGTTGTGGATTTTACAAAATCATCCGGTAGAATACAATTATTTTAAAGATTTCGCAGGAGTATAGAATTTAATTAATACCTAGTTGACTGTCCCTGCCGTATCATATGAAGAAGTGCTGGTTCAGGTTTAAGCCATCGGTATTAACTCTAAATCCAACAGGAGATTCAGCAGTATGTACACCCGTCGGGGTGGTATGTATTGCGCCAGGGTAGTCTGCTGTTCAGTATATCCGGTCTGTGGCAGCTGCAGAATTGGTATTTAGCTTCACATTATCGTGTTACACGAAAGATCTTATCCTGTTCCTCCGGGCAGGTGCCCCGGCCATCACAATTACTGGTTGTGACATACAGTTCACCGTCGCCACCCATAATCACCTCGCGAAGCCTGCCATATTCATTCTGAAGGTACACTTCATGTTTTTCGACAAGTCCATCCTGCAGAATGACCCGGTGCAGATGTCTTGAACGAAGAGTCCCTATAATCAGATTCCCCTGCCACTCCGGAATGGCATCACCGGTATAAATTTCGGCGCCTCCGGGAGGGACTGCATCGACCCATGAAAGTACAGGCGCCTTGAGCGATTCCTGCTCCTGACAACCGTATATGGTTGGCCAACCAAGATTATCACCTGCATTTGCCACATTGACCTCATCGTGGCCGGTGCGCCCCATTTCACCACTGGGGCCATGATCAACCAGCCAAACAATATTTGCATCATTTTCATCAGGCCAGGCCCATCCCTGGGTATTGCGTATACCTGAAAGGAATACAGGACTGCCCGGTTCGGGATTATCACCGGGTATTTCCCCTTCCGGAGTTAGCCGAAGTAGCTTGCCGTTCGGGCTTTGATGATTCTGGCTCAGGTCAGGATCACCTGCATCACCTGTCCCTGTATAAAGCATACCGTCGGGGCCGAATTTTATGCGACCGCCATTATGTATGCCGGCAGCAATAATTTCATCATAAATTATACTTTCCTGTTGTGCACTTGTGCCGTCTTCTGAGAGATGCCACCGTTCAATTCTGTTTATTAATTCTCCATCCTCAGAAACAGTTATACACAGGTAAAACAGCCTGTTATTTTCAAAATCCGGATGAAGCTCAACTCCCATCATTCCGCCTTCAGATGTAGAAGGGATATCTACAGATATAACCGGTTGAGGAACAAGTTCGGGATTATTGTAAATATCTGTAACCAGGCGCAACCGGCCGGGACGTTCTGTAACCAAAGCATCGCCGTTGGGAAGAAAGACTATTGACCACGGAACCTCAAGACCCGTTACTACAGTCTCGGCTTTGATCTCAACGGTACCCGACGGACCATATCCTTCCTGAACAAGCTGACAGTCAGCTGCCTGTTCAGTATTGGCGTTTTCAATCTGGTTACAGGAAGCAAGTAAATAAAAAGAAGGTATTAACAACAGGCATAGGTAAAATCTGCTGTATAACTTATCTGAAGACAGGAAGGGAGCATAATGATTTTTAGCCATGGCAAGTAAATTTTAATATTTTGATATCAGCAAATATCTGCAGGGGGACTTGTGTGTTTACAAAATACTTTTAATCAAAGCCGGCCGCAAGTAATGTATTTTAAGTTATCAATTGACAGGTAAATCAACCTTGAGATTTTGGAGCACATTCCCGCCATTGTCTGGCGCCTTGTTAATCAGGTTTTTTACAGATGGTTATACAAAAATATTAATTACTTTTCAAACTTGCAATGGCAGCTAAAAAATGATCATTATGAAAAGGCTTCACCCATCTCTCCCGAATTCTTCCCTTTTTATTATGATGCCTTGTAAATACCAAACTTTTCAAGTACTGCAGGGTTGTGCCGCCAATATTCCCTTCATAATTGTTGGGTGTTATTGAGCCGCTGTATTTGTTTTAACAACTCCATTTTTTGCGGCTGTAATGTTTTTTTTTGAATATTATGCACTGCAGCAATTATTGCTTTATATTGTTATTTTTGCCAAAAAATGAAAATGGCGGAGTGGGTGAAAATTAATCGTGTAATATATGGAGTTGGTCTGCTGCTGTGCCTGCTTCCGTTTGTTACACCTGTAATGGCTCTTGGGGGCGGCATTGCATTGTCTCTGACCGGGGTGAAAGTTCCTTCCTTTTCCCGCCATTCACCTCTTGTTTTAAAAATTTCAATTGTGTTGACAGGGTTCGGGATGAATATCACACAAGTTTTAAATGCATCAGGACCGGGGTTTATTCATACCGGACTGGCTGTGGGGTTTGTTATTTCCATGGGATTTTTGCTCGGCAGGCTTTTCAGAACAGAAAGGAATACCGGACTGCTTATTTCTTCCGGTACTGCTATTTGCGGTGGCAGCGCTATTGCTGCCGTTGCTCCGGTAATCGAAGCAAAGAGCCACCAGATATCGATCGCAATGGCAATTGTTTTTATACTCAATTCCGTTTCGCTGCTGGTATTTCCTTTGATCGGAAATCACCTGGGAATCGGGCAGGAGCTTTTCGGTTACTGGGCGGCCATTGCCATACACGATACCAGCTCCGTTGTCGGGGCAGGTGCAATGTACGGGGAGGAGGCACTTGAGGTAAGCACCACCGTTAAGCTGATCAGGACATTATGGATAATCCCTCTTACTGTAATAATAGGCTTCTACAGGAAAAGAAATATAAAAAAAGCTGGTAAGCTGCCGTGGTTCATACTTTTTTTCGTTTCTGCAATTGTTATTGCATATCTGCTTCCGCAATTTGATGTGTTTTTTTCTAACCTCAGCTTAATTGGCAGAAGGGGACTGGTTGTTGCTCTTTTCCTTATAGGTTCGGGCATATCCATGGGCGAAGCCCGCAAAGCCGGAATAAGCAGTTTCTTAAGCGGAATTATCTTATGGTTAACAATAGCAGGTGTCTCTTTCTTCTATCTGAGAGGCGTTTTCGGTATCGGTTGAAAAGAATCGGGTAATTAGATTAAAAATTTTTAAAGAAAAAGATTGTTATTCAGACTCTTTAGTATCAGTATAATTTTTAACGGCGGATAAAAAGTTTACAATTGATTTTTTGATGTTCTTAACACTTGCAGTGCATGATAAAAGGTATTCATCACCTTCGTCTGTGAGGGAGTAAACCTTTCTTGCCGGGCCGGAACCGCCGGTTTCAAGACGCGACCTCACCAGGCCTTCTTCCTCCATACGTCTGAGGTGACGATAGACTGCTCCGGGATCGGGTACCGTTTTCAAAAAGTCGAGTTCGTTTAGTTTTTCCATTATCTCGTAGCCGTGTGACGGCTTTTCCTTCAAAAGCATGAGAAGAGAAGGTATGATGAGCCCTTCAAGTCTCGGACCGTACTCTTCACAGCTGCAAACTACACGGCCGTGGCATTCTTTGTCACTTGATGCACACATATTATTTGGTTTTTGATTGATAAAGAGCAGGAGGGAGGTGCCCTGTTTTGAAATATATATGAGATGTTCTCCAGTTCTGAAAAACCAGGGAAAAATGGCAGCCTCCCTCTTTGAAACGCCCCGAATAACAGTTAAAATTACAATTGATTAAGGCGCTCCTGCACACCTTGTTGTTCCTTCTTAAGCTGTTCCAGGTAGTTTTCCAGCATCTCTTTCTCTTCTTCCTTTGTAAGGAAGTTTCTGTGGATTCCGGTACAGCAGCATTGAGATTCTGAAGCGCTTTGTACATTATGACAGCAACACATAAAACCTCCAATTTTAGATTTGTAATAATGTTAAATCACTATTGACAGATTGACACTACTGCAAATGTAACAATAATAAAAAATATTTCAAAAAAATGGATTTTATTCGATACAAAAAGAGGGTTTTAAACACAGAAAAAGGGATTTCTCGATTATTGAGTACTTTTAAATTTCAAGACATCAGCTCTTGATAGATAAGGCTCAATTAATATCATGTAATTGTTTGGAAATCTGTTTGATTTAAAATAAATTTAAAAACTGGAAACCATAAAAACCACACTTCGCTTTTCCGCTTTACTGTTGGATAATATTTTTTTCCGGTTAATTCTGGTCAAATCCTAAATGTGACTGACCAGGCGAAGCATTGGAAAAAAACTGCTTTGATAACCCTGCCGGCAATTTATATAACATGTAAAGCATGTAATAAATGCACTTTCCACAAACTACAAATACTAAGGAGGTTTACAATGAAAAACAAAAAGCGCAAGTTTACAACAACTGATGCCGGGATCCCTGTATCTAGCGATGAGTTTTCGCTTAGCGTTGGACCGGATGGCCCTTTACTGTTACAGGACAATTACCTTATTGAGCAGATGGCCAATTTTAACCGGGAGCGAATTCCTGAGCGTCAGCCTCATGCAAAGGGCTCAGGGGCCTTTGGCCGCTTCGAGGTAACCAGTGATGTCAGCGCCTATACTAAAGCGGCGGTATTTCAGCCGGGCACCAAGACAGATACTTTGATCCGGTTTTCCACTGTGGCCGGGGAGCGGGGCAGTCCGGACACCTGGCGTGACCCCAGAGGCTTTGCATTGAAGTTCTACACAAGTGAAGGTAACTACGACATGGTAGGCAACAACACGCCGGTATTCTTCATACGTGACCCTATGAAGTTTCAGCACTTTATTCGCTCACAGAAGCGCAGGGCTGACAGCGGTTTGCGTGACCATGATATGCAATGGGACTTCTGGACTTTGTCGCCTGAATCGGCGCATCAGGTTACCTGGTTGCTAGGTGATCGCGGTATCCCAAAAACCTGGCGGCATATGAACGGCTACTCAAGTCATGCCTATATGTGGGTGAATGCAAAAGGCGAGCGTTTTTGGGTAAGATATCATTTTAAAACTGATCAGGGCATCGACTTTCTCACCCAGGAAGAGGCTGACCGTATCGCCGGTGTTGATGGTGACTACCACCGGCGGGACCTGTTCGAGGCGATCAAAAGCGGTGATTACCCGAGCTGGACGCTGAAAGTACAGATTATGCCTTTTGAGGAGGCTGAAACCTATCGGTTTAACCCTTTCGATCTGACTAAGGTATGGCCGCATGGTGACTATCCGCTCCACGAGGTTGGCCGTCTGACGTTGGACCGAAACCCGACCGATTTTCACACCGAGATTGAGCAGGCTGCCTTCGAGCCTAATAACCTCGTACCGGGCATCGGACCGAGTCCGGATAAGATGTTGCTTGCAAGACTCTTCTCTTACGCTGATGCACACCGTGCCCGTCTTGGGGTCAACTATAAGCAGATTCCGGTTAATCGTCCGAAATGCCCCGTGCATAGCTATAGCAAAGACGGGGCAATGCGGGTTGAAAATGTTTCCGACCCCGTTTACGCGCCGAACTCAAAAGGAGGTCCGGAGGCTGACGGCAAGCGTTATCCACAGGTTGAGGTTTGGAATGCCAGCGGCGATTTCATCCGTGCTGCCTATACTTTGAGAAAGGACGATGACGATTGGGGACAGGCCGGCACTTTGGTGCGCAAAGTTATGGACGATGCACAGCGTGACCGTTTAGTAGCCAACGTTGTAGGACACCTTAAGAAAGGGGTAACCGAACCTGTGCTGAAGCGGGCGTTCGAATATTGGAGAAATATTGACAAAGAGATCGGAGATCGCATTGCCAAAGGTGTAAAAGGCGACTGAGATATCCATTTCAGGAGTTGACGGGCGACTGTTTGGGGCCGGCGGGGAAATCTATAAAGGATATTTGATTTATTGTCTACTAGTTATAATCGACAAGCATGCGGGTTAACTCCTCGCCAAGATGCTTTTCCATTATTTCCCTGTACCGCTCTGAGGCAGTCAGCCCGTCATTATAAGTAAAATATTGCTCTATTACTTCATCCCAGCTTGTATCCAAAGGCATGATATAACCGAATTGTTCAGCCGAATCATCTCCAATGCTGTGCCGCTTCAGGGGCACTCCCTTGTTTGAGGCACGAAAGTAGTTGTAAAGATCGATATATGCGAAATATGAACAATCTTCACTCACCCTTTCCACAATTTCATCATTTGAGCCTGCGAATTGAAGGCCTGCATCGGGGTAATAATTTTCCACCAGCTCCCTGAGCCGGTTTTCGTGAAGTGTGCCTTCAAAAGCAAGGGCATCCATTCCTTCGAATTTTTCGGGCATATCTTCAAAGTTCTTTAATTCCGGTACATCCCGGCAGGTGATAAGAGATGCAATGTTGTTCATGTATGGCGGACTGAAAATCAATTCTTTTTTTCGCTCTTCAGTAATGGTTACATTCCCGAAACCGATTAAACCGTCACCTCCCTCAACTACACGTCTGTAAAAGACGCTCCAGTCTTCTTCTTCTTCGAATTCAATTTCAAGGTTCACATCGTACCTTTCATTTACAAAATCGGTCAGATCCCTTATTAGTTCAACCGTAACGCCCGTCAGCCTGCCCTGGTCATCACGGTAGGCAAATCCTTCTGCAGGCACATAAAGAGCTTTCAGTGTTCCATGACCATTTTCAAGCACTTCGGGCCAGGGATCACCTTTATCGGAAGATAAGGGTTCATCTCCACAAGCAGAAAAAAGGATAATTTTTGAAATTGTCAAGATAACAGCTGTTGTCCTGAATAAACGGCTCAATCGCTTTTGTGGTCTCATTTGGTGTAATTTGGATAAACAAGAAGTTTTGTTCTTATTGAGCGATCTTATTTGAGCCAAATATAAAGATTTTTAAACCAAAAAGCTTTCGAATTGACCGTTTTTTGAGTGATCTGCACCTTCGTTATTTAGTCATCCCCGGGTTTAGTGCAGGGCTCCATCTTTGCCCGTTTCAGTACTCAGATGTCGTACCTTAACCTTTTGCCGCGGCCCTTGCCGCTGTTATCGGATGACTTTCTGCGTTTTCCCAATCCTTTTCCCAGGTTCCTTTCCAGTTCCTCTTTTGAGACTTTTTTGCATTTCCCAAGTCCCCTGCCTGTTTTCGGTCCTTTTCCTTCGGGACCGGTTCCGTTCATTTGTGGCATAATATCAGTTTTTACTTACAAATTTATTAATTAAACGAACATATGTTCAGTTATATTGTGATTTTTTTTGCCATCAACAGGATGACAATAAAGTCCTGAATCATTTACGTTAAAATGGTTTAAAAAAAGGATTTAAACTTAATATTAGTTCTTCAATGCAACTTGAAATTCCTGAAAGGTGGCGAGCCCTGAAACCGGTCTCCTGGCAGGGGGTGGTACTTGTTATTGGCGGTACTGATACAGGCAAGTCAACTTTGACTCACTATCTTGCCGAACAATTGCGGGCTGCCGGCCGGAATATAGCCCATATTGACGGTGATCCGGGCCAGAACTCCCTTGCCGCTCCCGCCAGCCTGGCCTGCCGGATCAGCACGGCAACCGCAAATGATTCAATAATACAATGGTTTGTCGGCTCAACAACACCTTCGGGTCATATGCTCCCTGTTATAGTGGGGGCGCAACGATTGAAAGAGGCAGCCCGTCAATCCGGAGCGGATGTGATCCTTTATGATACCTCCGGTTTTATCGATCCGGTGCGTGGCGGTATGTACCTGAAACAGGCCAAGATTGACACTCTTCAGCCTTCCTTGGTAATAGCACTGCAGCAGGAAAGGGAACTTGAACTTCTGCTGAAACCTTTGCGGCATCATCCGGGCATCCGTCTGGTAGAGCTTACACCTGTGGAATCCGTTCGTTCCCGGAATATGACAGAACGACGGGATTGCCGTACTGAAAAATTTGCAAAAGCCTTCAGGGAGGGGGGGCTTCTTAATGTACGATGGACTTCTCTTGCAGTATGGCCACGACCCTATTTCGATACAGGTAGGCTCGTGGCTTTTTGCGACAGCAGCGGTTTCACAAGGGGTCTTGGGGTTGTCTTCAACGTTGAACCCGAAAAACGAGAAATTACCGTTAAAACCACATTGCGCTCACTGGAGGGTATTTTTGCCTTAAAGACTGGCTCGGTCCGTCTCGACCTGAACAGCTTCAGTGAAAAACATTGGGAATAACACGTGAATCAGTTAAGGAATTTGAACTCGAATCTGGACAGAAGGATGATTCTGGGGGAAACAATAGATGATATAAAACAGGAGATGTAACAGGTTGTTAAAGGGAAAAGTGCCACATGGGAAGTTGGAACGCTTCAAAGGAAAAGCTGGACCGATATGGAAATTAATTATGAGCCTTTTCATCTTGCCTGGAAAACAGAATTAAGTCACGAACTGTCAAAGGCTTGCATTTCTGCCTATAAGGAAAATTTTGGCAAAGAACCAACCGGATATGATTTCTGGGATTTCAGCACTAATGGAGTAGCACCAGTAAGCATGGGCATACCCACTATTGATTTTGGCCCCGGGGAATATAAACTTGCACATATGCGAAATGAAAATTGTGATGTGAGTCAGATTATTGACGCATGTGGCTTTTACACAAGGTTAATAAATAAAATATAGCATTAGTGTCAGAAAAATATTTTGCTTTTAGATTAGACTATTTATATATTTGCAAGAGAGCAAATTTTTTAGAAAATACTTGATACTCAAGACTTATAGTATTTGATGAGTATAATAATTGGATGTAAAGTTACGTTTTTAATGTAACGCGGTCGCCAGGCCTCTCAATGATGCACACTTGGCGGCCCTTTTTTTATTTTAACATAGAGGGGTATGAACTACAACAAAAAACCTCTTACTCATTCACAACAAATTGATCTTTGGGAAAAAAGGGGCCTTATTATACCGGATAGAAATAAAGCTGAATTTTATTTTCGAAACATAAGTTATTACCGTCTTAGTGCTTATGCATTAGCTTTTCAAAAATCAAAAGATAGATTCAACAGGGGCACAACATTTGATGATGTTCTTCACCTGTACATATTTGACCGGGAGCTCAGATTAGTTGTGATGGATGCCATCGAAAGGATCGAGATAGCAATAAGAACGCAGATTATTTATAATCTTGCTCATAAATATGGTTCACATTGGCAGGATAATCCTTCCCTTTTTAAGGTATCACGTTACAGAGAGAAATCCGGTGCTATGGTTACCAAAGATGTATACACTGATTTTCAGAATATAATCAGTAAACATTGCAGGAGTAAGTATCCGGAGATTTTTATTCAACATTATCTCAAAAAATATAACTCCCCTTCTAATCCTCCGAGTTGGATGGTTGTGGAATTGCTTACTATTGGAGAATTATCAAGACTTTATTCCGGCTTGAAAAATAATGATGATAAAAGAAAAGTTGCAGATTATTTTTCTTTGCATCATACAATATTTGAAAGCTGGTTGCATACATTGACATATGCCAGAAACCTATGTGCTCATCATTGTCGATTTTGGAACAGGGACTTTGTTATACAACCGGAAATACCCAAAAAATCATTGAAATTAGCATGGTTATCCCATCCTAATATAATTAATCGCAGAAGTTTTTACTTTTTATGCTTGATTAAATATTTCCTGCAAACAGTTAATCCTGGCAGTCATTTTAAACAAAGGTTATTCGGAGTTATGGATAAATATCCTAATACTCCCATCCAATTTATGGGGATACCAACAGATAATTATGGCAAACTAATTGATTGGCAACAAGAACCTTTATGGGTTCAATAGTGGAAGTTTTATGTTCTGTTCAAAGTAAAAAAAATAATAAGTGATTATGCTAAAAAAATTACTTTGATATCAAATTAAATAGGATTGCCTGGAGTGTTTATAGTTTTCGAAAAGGAGAAAACTGACATTTTATGGCGATGGTTTTATATAAAAATTTCAAACCTCTAAACTAAAATGAACAATTCTTTTAAGTTACTACTGATTATTGCCACAACATTCTTTGTATGGACACATTACACCCATATTGCTGAAGCTGTTGAGCAAGATGCACGTCCTGAAATTGTTGACGGACTGGCACAAAAGGTTGAGGCTTTCTCTGATGAGGATTCCTGGATACGCCATGACCTGTGGGTTGAAACCGGATTCGACATTGACGGTGACGGCAACCCCGACCGGATTCACGTTTCAGTTACCCGTCCGCCTCAGACCGAAGAAGGGCTCAAATTGCCGGTCGTTTTCCAGTCCAGCCCCTACTACGCAGGGAGGAGCTCCATAGAAAGAAGGTATTTCTGGAATGTCAGGCAGGAGCTTTATACCGAACCTGAACCGCGCGAATCTCCTCCACCCCCCGGGAGGGATGTTGAACGTCCTGTAATATCCAATGCAATGGTTGACTTCTGGGTGCCCCGGGGGTTTATTGCTGTTCACTCATCAGCTCCGGGGACGGGCTACTCACAGGGCTGTCCTACGCTGGGAACAGATATTGAAGCACTGGCGCCAAAAGCAGTAGTTGACTGGCTTAACGGGAGAGCTAAAGGGTATACTACTCCTTTCGGTGATGAGCAGGTGGAGGCATACTGGACTACAGGCAAGGTTGGCATGATAGGTACTTCATATAACGGCACCCTGGCGCTTGCTGCCGCATCAACAGGTGTGGAGGGGCTTGAGGCCATAATACCGGTGGCTCCCAATACTTCATATTATCATTATTACCGGTCTAACGGACTTATAGTTCATCCGGGAGGATGGCTGGGGGAGGATATAGACTTTCTGTATGATTTTGTCCAATCAAATCCCGACGTTCGTGAGTATTGCAACCTTAAAGTCAGGGATACCGAAATGGCAGAGAATATGGACCGGGTTACAGGTAATTATAATGACTTCTGGGCAAAAAGGGACCTTGCTGCAAATCTGGAAGATTTGAGGGCGGCTGTGCTGATGTCCCATGCTTTCAACGACTGGAATGTGATGCCAGGCCATAGTTACCGGGTAATAGAGACTATGAAGGAGATGGGTGTGCCTCATCAGATCTATTATCACCAGGGAGGTCATGGAGGCAACCCTCCTGAAGATATGATGGTCAAGTGGTTTACACGCTACCTTTTCGGTGTGGAGAATGGTGTGGAGGATGACCCTGTGGCGTGGATAGTGCGTGAAGATGATGACCGCCACGAGCCTACACCATACGAAGACTATCCCCACCCTGATGCTTCTGTAGTTGACTTTTTCCTTAAACCGGGCGCACCGCAAAAAGGCTCTCTTGTTACCGAAAAGGTAGGGGGTCAGGGGACAGAAACGCTGACCGACAACTTTTCTTTTGATGGTTCAGCGTTGGCACAGGCCGAATGGACAGATCACCGGTTATTGTATTTAACTGACGAGCTGAAAGAAGAGCTGCACATTTCCGGCGTATCATCTGTAACCATCAGGCTGGCTCTGGACAGGCCTGCAGCAAACCTTTCTGTATGGCTGGTTTCATTGCCGTGGTCAACATCGGGAAATGCAAGGATAACCGACAATATTATCACGCGTGGCTGGGCTGATCCCCAGAACCGTAATTCCATTATCGAAAGCGAGCCGCTTGAGCCCGGTAAATTTTACGATGTTTCTTTCGATCTTGAACCTAATGATCAGATTATCAGGCCAGGTCAGCAAATAGGATTGATGATATTCTCAAGTGACAAGGATTTCACTTTATGGCCGGACCCCGGAACGCAAATAACAGTTGATCTCGATGGGACAACCCTCAGGTTGCCCGTTGTAGGAGGGAAAGAGGCTGTCAGTTTTGAAGAAAAATAAGTTCGATATGATTAAAACTTCAACTATGGATCTTACTATAAGCATTCTTTACGGTTCTGTCCGTTCGGAAAGACAGGGGATAAAAGCGGCAAAGTATCTTGAAAAGAGAGTCGGTGAAAGAGGTATCAAGACTCACCTGATTGATCCCCTGGAGTACCAGCTGCCTTTTCTTGATAAGATGTACAAAGAATATGCTTCAGGAGAAGCGCCTGCGCCCATGGAGGAACTTGCAGAAATTTTCAGGGCATCTGACGGATTCCTGATTGTTACCGGAGAGTACAATCACAGTATTCCCCCTGCTTTAAAAAACCTGCTCGATCATTTTCAGAGGGAATACTTATTTAAACCGTCAGCAATAGCCTCCTACTCGGCGGGGATATATGGGGGTGTAAGAGCTGCTGTCCATTTAAGGGTGATCCTCGGGGAGCTCGGTATGCCTCCCATATCGTCTATGCGGCCGCTACCGAAAATAGAAGATAAGTTTGATGAAAATTTCGAGCCGAAGAAATCACAAATTGACCGTTCTACCACCAGGTTCCTGGATGAGTTAATATGGTATGCTGAAGCTTTAAAAGCAAAAAGGGAGAAAGGTGTTCCTTTTTGATTAGCTATTTAGGATGCTCACAGGCTCGTGGAGTTGACAAGCTCACCTTTATTGAAGGGGTTAAGCTGAGCAATATGAAAGAGTTTGCTCAATGGACAGTGGAAAGTGACAAGGTATTGACATTTTAAATATAATGTAAGAGCTCTTTAATAACCTATCCGGTATGATGCTTTAAGCATAAACACATTGTGAGGGTGAAGGTCAAACAGTTCCCGGGTGTGGTTTTTGAATGAAAAATGGCCGTTCGCTGCAAACTGGTTCCTGCTTTGTGACCATACAAGGTAAATGTGCGACCCTGGCTGGTATTCCCACCTGAATACAAGATTTGAATTAAAATACAATGCGTTGAAGTTGGGATTCCCTATGTTATAGTCGTATCTACCGTTATTGTTTTCATCAAAGTAATACCTGTTGTAGTCCTTGTCAAAACGCACCTGTTCTTGAGAATACAATGAAAACCTCTCGTTGTACTCTCTGGCTGATGGGTTAGTTATGTATTTAAAATCCTTGTATCTACCCGATGAAATGAATGGTTCCCCGTAAAACTGCAGTGAAAGCTCAGGTGTCAGGCTGTAATTAACCCTGAGGGCCATGGAAAGGGTTTTTTGCTCAAGCATGCCCATTATATACCTGGGGTTGTCGTTATATGTTACGCTTGATACATACTGGAGCTCTTTTTTGTTTGTTTGGTATGAGGGGTTCAATGAGAAATTGAGAGCGTTGTGAGGCAGGAATGTTGCTGTAAGCGAATAGCTGTAATGATTGTCTTCTCCTTCGAATGCGGCGGAATTGGAGAAGTTTGCTGAAAATCTTACATTTTTGCGGTTGTCTGAACTTATATTCACCCAGTTGTTATTGCTGCCGGGTAAAAGCAGCGAAGGCCCTCCTCTTAAAATGTGGGTGGAATATCTTTCCAGCTGCACATTGGTGCCGGCACCCAATGACCAGTAATTTGTGAATTGTGTATTAGCACTCATATTTACCCCCTTCCCAAGTGTATTGCCGCCGAAATCAGATATGTAAAACTGGTTAAAATTAAAGTTCATTCTTCTGAAAATACCGAAAGGTTCCCATATACTGTAGCCGAACCAAAGGATTTGAAAAATCTCATCTGCATTTCTTATATATCCGATATCATTTAATTCCAGACCTGGTGATTTCCAGTGCAATATTCCAATGAAATTTAATTTTCCTCCCGTTTTCCCGCCCTCAATTGTTCCCCCATGGCCGCTAAGTGATGTGAGAGTTGGGTCAACTTCAAGGTGTGAAGCATCGGGTCTTTGAAAATAATGAACTGGAGATTGTTGTGTGCGGGTGATTGCTTCTGTTTCTCCCCTGACGTGGCTGTAAAGTAATTTTGTGCTCAAATACCATGTTCTTTCATCCCAGTATTGAGAGAAATCGATTCCGCCGCTGTATGCTGACCGGTGTAAAAAGTGAAGGCTGGAGTCTGACAGGTTCCGAATGGTTGAAGTAAACATTCCGCCCAGGATACTGTTTCCTTCGTTGAAATCTTTTTGTACCCTTCCTGCAGTATAGCTTGTAAAAGGCTCTACAACTTTTTGGTATTCGGTTCCTGAAGTGAATATGTTTGCATGCTGTTCTCCGGTAAGGCTCTGCATTACACCTATTGACAACCCATCTTCAGTTTTACCCGAAAGCTTTATGGCGCTGAGTATGGGGGTGCTTTTCGGCATATCCATATAGGTGCTGCCATCTGTTTCCGGCCTGTGTTGGGGAGTTCTGCCAATCCTTCGCGAATAGAACAGGTTTTCACCTGACAAATCACCATCTCCCGGAGTAAGCCTGAAGTTGAATATGTTCCTTCCTTCGATAAAGAAGGGTCTTTTTTCTTCATAGAATGTTTCAAAAGCCGTGAGGTTTACAACTGACGGATCGGCTTCTACCTGCCCGAAATCGGGATTAATTGTTACATCAAGTGTGAGGTCGTTAGTTATACCGAACTTGGCATCAATTCCGCCGTTAAGGTTGCCGGACATCCCTGACATGTATGGGTTGCCTGCTTCCTCCTTGAAGGTGTTCAAACTTGTGACCGTATAGGGTGTGATGTTTAACTCTTTTCTGGGTCTGATATCTGATATTCCTTTAAGTTCTCCGAACAGATGCACCCAGCCGCCAGCATCCTTGGGTATAAATTGCCATATAGATATTTCTTCTTTTCTGTAAATAAACCTTCCAACCTGTAATCCCCAACTATCGGTTCTTCCCGAAAACCGGAGCTGACTGAATGGAATCATCATTTCAGCGGTCCAGCCGGATTCGTCAATGTTTGTTTTTACGTGCCAGATCGGATCCCAGCTGTAATCTTCATTTTGACCGTTTTCGCTGACAAAATAATCTATTTTGACACCTGCAGCAGTGACACCAAAGCTGAAGGCTGTGCGTTTGTCATTGTAACTGTCAATCTGTACCATTAGTACATCCCCGTCGATATTGTCTCTCCTTGTCATTCTGCTTGCAATCTCATCGGGATTGCTGTCGTGGGCACGTATCCCAATGTAGAGATTATCATTGTCATAGAGTATCCTGAATTCGGTTTGAGCGGTTGGATTTTTACCTTCATGTGGCTCATGCTGAATGAAACCGGTGGCGTGACTTGCCATTTCCCATACCGGGTCATCCAAAATCCCGTCAATAGAAGGAGGCGCTTCTTCTATCTTTGTTGCATTATAGATTTTTTTCTCATCCGGTAATGCTTGTATTGTAAATGAGCAAAATATTATCAAAATTACATATCGAAGCATAACTTAAGGTTTTGGAAAAATAAAAGGGATTTATATTAAAGAGACGAACTAACTCATTTATAGTTACAGGAAAGATTGTTGTTTTTTTTTACGTACTGCCTAATGTTGCTGATTTATAACGATATATGCTTCGGTGGGATCATCCGGTTTAAGACTCACGGGCCGAAAATGATTTAGATGATAGCCTGGCGGGTGGATTGGAGCTAATAATAGCTTCTTACATAGTATGTTTTACCATTGTACTCTATTTCCTTTATAAGACCTTTTTCCAGAAGAGATTGGAGGACGGACCTGTCGGCTTTATCTTTTTTTAAAAGCTCCGCTATGGAATCTTCCCGCAGAGGGTGGACTGCAGTTATATTTAAAATATCCTCCCTGGCATTGCCGGTAAAACCGGTGTCGGTGCCTTCAAAACCGGTTATCACTTCGGTTTTTATACCTTTGCTGTTGAATATTTCCCATGCTTCGGTGAGCTTTTCTTCCGGAACTGCCTTAACTTCCTTTATCGCCGGCGGTCTTGCGGGAACCGAAAGGAAGGCAATATCTGGTTTCAGACCTGAAACAAAACTTGCTGTTTTTTCCAACTCCTGAGGGGCATCATTATAACCTTCGGCAAGCATTGTTTCGGTATGAAGCTTACCTTCGTAAAGGGAAGCAAATTTTGTTAACCCTTCAAGTATTTTTTTAAAAACTATTTTTTCATCCGGGTGGTTAATATCCTTCCATATTTTTTCATTTACAGTATCAACTTTTAACGAAACCCAATCTGCTTCCATCAGATCCTGGCGGACATGCTCATCGAAAATTAGTGATGAATTGGATATTACAGCTATGGGGATTCCGTGCTTTTTCAATAATCTTATCTCTTTTCCAAGGTTAATATCAAGGGTGGGTTCACCATTGGGCACGAAAGTAAGGTAATCAGGCGTATGAGACTTATCCAGCTTTTTTAAATGCTTCTCAACTTCTTCTGCAAGTTTTTCCGGGTCGTTAAATTGTTTTCTTGTGGTAGTTTTATTGGGCGTGTTGCCGATCTGACAATAAACACAACTGTAGGGACAAATCTTATCGGTTACAATATTGTTTACTCCGAGACTTTTGCCCAGCCTTCGGGATGATATAGGTCCGAATGCTATCATGTTACTCAGAAATATATTTGAAAGTTGTATGTAAATTTACGTTAAAATAATTAACACTATATTCTGAAGACTAAAAAATTCAGTTTGGATGATTTACAAAGTTTGGTTTTCACTGGTTATTTTGACGATGATATTGTTACAACACACGTATGCAACAAAAAAAAATACTAAATTTGATAAGTGATGTTCAGGGCTCAAAACTTATAATTTTTATTAAACAGCAGAAATATGACCAGGGTTATTATTACCGGGGGAACAGGATTAATTGGCCGTGGGCTTGGCCTGAGGCTCCGGGAGAGGGGTTATGATGTAGCTCTTTTAAGCAGAAGAAAAAATCCGGGGGCTGAAATTAAAACCTTTTATTGGGATCCGGCCAAAGGTGAAGTTGACAGGGAGGCAGTTGAAACCGCCGATTTTGTTGTTCACCTTGCAGGTGCAAATATTTCAGGTAAAAGGTGGTCAAAAAAGCGCAGGAAGGAGATTGTCGACAGCAGGGCTGAGACTGCAAAATTATTGTTCGACAAGTTTAAAAATACGGACAACAAACTGAAGGCTTTTATTTCAGCATCAGGTGCCAATTATTACGGTGTGCTGACCTCTGAGAAAATTTTCGCCGAAAATGATTCACCCGGAACAGGTTTTATGGGAGAAACCTGCAGATTATGGGAGGAAGCGGCAAACAGTTTCAGTAATCTTGGGAAAAGGGTTGCAATTTTGCGCACTGGTGTTGTACTTTCCGGTAAGGGTGGAGCTTTGCCTAAAATGTTGACCCCTGTAAAGCTGGGAGTTGGATCGCCTGTGGGAAGCGGCAGGCAGTACATGCCATGGATACATATTGAAGATATTTGCAATTTATATATCAATGCAATTGAGAATAATGATGTTGAGGGTCCTTACAATGCGGTGGCCCCGCAGCATGTAACAAACGAATATTTTATGAAGACCCTTGCCCGGGTGCTGGATAAACCTTTCAGGGCTCCCAATGTTCCTGGTTTTGTAATGAAAACCCTGTACGGCAGTATGGCGGAGATTATCCTTCGGGGAAGCCGCCTTTCGGCCGAAAAGATAAAATCAACTGGCTATGAATTTCATTTCCCTGAACTTGAGGGGGCTTTGAGGGAGGAGCTTTTGAAGGGAGAATAAGATGCAGGGGTTATAGATTAAAGCAAAAAAGTATTAATCAAAATTTCACAAGGCATCAAACAATGAAAACAATTGGTCTGATCGGTGGTATGAGCTGGGAGTCTTCCCTTGAGTATTATCGCATTATTAATGAGAAGGTCAAAGAAGAACTGGGCGGGCATCATTCTGCTGAGTTAATTCTCTATTCAGTTGATTTTGAAGAGATTCAGGTGCTGCAACATAAAAACAAGTGGGATGATCTTACAAAGATAATGGTTAATACGGCAAAAGTGCTCGAAAAAGCCGGTGCCGGCCTGATGGTTATATGCACAAATACCATGCACAAAATGGCAGACGATGTTCAGAAAAATATAGCCGTACCTTTGATACATATTGCCGATGCAACGGCACAATCAATTCAGCAGCGTGAGCTTAAGAGAGTAGGGTTGTTAGGTACAAAATTTACCATGGAGCAGGATTTTTATAAAGGCAGGCTTTCGGAAAAATTTGACATTGATGTTGTCATCCCCGATGAGAAGGACAGGGAGATAATTCATGAAATTATCTATAGTGATCTGTGTCTTAACAAAGTGGAAGAGTCATCCAAAAAAGAGTTTTTAAGAGTTATTGACAAACTCCTTGATAATGGTGCTGAAGGGGTTATTTTAGGTTGCACGGAGATTCCCTTGTTGATCAATCAAAAGGATGTTCCGGTGCCGGTTTTTGATACCACAGCAATACATGCAGAAAAGGCCGCTATAGAAGCTCTGTGATGTCTATATAGCAATGAGAAAAAAGGTTTGAGCGGGAAACGGGACTCGAACCCGCGACCCCGACCTTGGGAAGGTCGTGCTCTGCCAGCTGAGCTATTCCCGCAATCTGTCCTCAAATTTAATAAATTATTGATTCACATTTAAACGGTGAAACGGTATTTAATTATTTTTTGCATGGTTTATTTTTTCTACATTGCGCCCCGTTTTAGCCGGAAAAGGATTTTAAAGAAAATTATTACATGGTAAACCGCGAAAAAGCTGTATTTAACTGGAGCGGTGGCAAGGATTCGGCTTTGGCCGTATAAATTTCACATCTAAATCCTCCTAAAAGATGATTTGTTTACATGTGAAATCGACCGCAGGTCAACCATCATGCTTGTTCATCTTATTTTGTCAGCCAAAGGATGATGAGGGCTCATTGAGTATTTCACCCTCTACGTTTCCCTGGGGATTAATTTGCTTTAAACTTACCTTTTTTATTTTCCCGGCCAGGTCAGGGTGATACTTTTTTTCTATTTTTATGTAATTATCGGTATATCCGAAAATTTTGCCATTTTGATTGCAGCTTTCGAAAAGTACTTTTCTTTTCTCCCCAAGGTGCTTTTTGTAAAAATTCATTTGTTTCTTTTCGGCAAGGGCTTGCAGTATTTTACTTCTTTGTTTTATCACCTCAAGGGGTATCTGGTAGTCCATTTCGGCGGCCGGGGTGTTGGGTCTTTTGG
This sequence comes from Bacteroidota bacterium, assembly GCA_003554865.1. GTDB lineage: Bacteria > Bacteroidota > Bacteroidia > Bacteroidales > PUMT01 > PUMT01. Next base: position 29,116 of record PWHJ01000085.1, read on the forward strand.
AAAAGGGGAACACATGGTAAAAGCCTGCATCTAAATTTTCAAGAAATTCAAATGTTTCTTTGAATTTTTCCTCATCTTCTCCCGGAAAACCTACGACCACGTCCACTCCGACAAAAGCGGAGGGGATATGCTGTTTAACTTGCTCTATTTTATCCCTGAAGAACTCCCGGTTATACTTTCTTCTCATTTTTGCCAGTATATCGTTGCATCCTGATTGCAGGGGAATGTGAAAGTGGGGGAGAAATTTTTCAGACCGGGATACAAAACGAATAATTTCCTCGTCCAGAAGGTTTGGCTCGATTGAAGAGATGCGGTACCTTTTGATCCCCTCAACATTTTCCAGTTGTTTTATAAGCCCGGTAAATGTCTCGCCGGTGGATCTTCCAAAATCACCTATGTTTATACCCGTTAGAATGATCTCTTTTACCCCGGAGGCTGCAATATTGCGGGCTTGCTCCAAAAGGCTTTCGATGCTCTGGTTGCGGCTTTTTCCACGGGCAAGGGGGATGGTGCAATAAGTACATCCGTAGTCGCATCCCTCCTGTACCTTGAGAAATGAACGGGTACGGCTGTCTATGGAATACGAGGGGTGATATTCTGCAAGGCCATTGCAGGTGGATGTTTGGATTTCAGTCCTTTCATTTTTTCCCTGTTTTTCAAGATAATCCGCAATACTGAATTTTCCCGAATTACCGAGCACAAGGTCTACCCCTTTTATTGAGGCAGCTTCTTCGGGTTGGAGCTGGGCATAACATCCCACAACTATGATCCTGGCTTCGGGATTCAGGTTTCTTGCTTTTTTTATTTTCTTTTTGCTCTGCTTGTCGGCATTACTGGTTACGGTGCATGTGTTTATCACATAAATGTCCGCCTTTCGGTTGAAATTCACACGCTCATAACCCTGACTCAGAAGTTTCCTGGCCAGGGTGGATGTTTCAGCAAAATTCAGCGGACACCCCAGAGTATGTAAAGCTACTTTCTTTCCCATTAAATTTTTCTGTTCAACTCACTCTTTAGTTACGCAATTTAGGTTAGCTTAATTGTTGAAAGCAGAAATTAATCTTCTTTTCTTCCGGTATTTTTTAAATTATTATGAAATTTTGGCCACGGTGTGTCGGCCAGTTGGATTTGCCCCCCGTATATTGCATAAAGAAAACCATCTCCGGAACCTATATATATAGTACCGTCAGGACCAATGGCCGGGGCAGAGCTTATATTTCCCTCTGTTTCAATTCGCCACTTTTCCGTTCCGTCGGGATTTACTGCATAAATATTATTGTCATCTGACCCAAAATAGATAGTACCCTCTGAATCGATTGCTGCGGCAGAGCTAATATTGCGGCCTGCAGCAAATTTCCACTTTAGTTCTCCATCGGGTTTCAGCGCATAGAGATTATTATCATTTGACCCTATGTAAATTGTCCCGTCTGAGCCAATGGTGGCGGATGAATGTACATACCCGTCAGTTTCATATTCCCACTTTAACGTTCCGTCGGGATTGACAGCGTAAATATTGTTGTCAATTGAGCCTATATAGACTGTTCCGTCTGCATCAATTGCAGGGCAGGCACTTATCCTGTCATTTGCCTCAAACCCCCATTTTTTTGTCCCATCACTGTTTAGTGCATACAGCTGATAACTGTAAATCCCGTATACTCCGAAATAAATTGTGCCATCCTCACCTATTGCGGGAGATGATCTTATCGGGTATTTTGCATCGAATTTCCACTCTTCTTCTCCTTCGGGGCTGATAGCGTATAAATAACCGTCAAGGGAGCCTGCATAAATAGTCCCTTCTGAATCTATTGCAGGGGACCTCAGCACCCAGTCGCCTGTTTCAAACCGCCATTTTTCAGTTCCGTCAGTTTCGAGAGCATAAAGATGACCGTCATGGGAACCAGCATAAATAGTGCCGTCGGGACCTATTGTGGGGGACGACATAATACTTTCGGAAGCTTCAAACCGCCATTTTTCAGTTCCCCCGGTATTGACAGCATAAAGATTATTGCCTCTTGAGCCAATATAAACAGTACCGTCAGAAGCTATTGACGGGGATGTAAATAATGGGTCAGTGGCTTCAAATTTCCATTTTACAGTTATTTTTTCTTCAACACTAATAAGACCGGTTTTGGTATCGCTGTCTGATCCAAATTGATTGGATACGGTGAGTTTTACATCGTAAGTACCTGCAGACTCATAGGCATGAGAGGGGTTTTGCTCTGTTGAGGTATTGCCGTCGCCAAACTCCCATTCCCATCCTGAGGGATCACCTGTGGATTCATCGGAGA
>PWHJ01000046.1 GCA_003554865.1 Bacteroidota bacterium
CCTCGTCTGTGGAATAGAGAACAATCTCAAAGGTAGTATCCATCATAAACACTCTTTTGCTGGAGACCTGGGGCCCATCATCACCTAAATGATTATATAATGTGAAAGATATTATTCCTACTATAAATATTACAGCTAAAACCTCCACCGCTCTTTTTCGTGTTTTACCTTCAGTATTATATATATACTTAAAAATTATTTTAAGCATCTTTTTCTCCTTAAATCTTCTAATAGTTATAGAGTTTAGAAATAATAATTTTCAACTTAATAGTAACATTTAATTATGATTTAGGCAAGAAAAAAGAAAAGCGCTGCACTGGCAGCGCTTTTCTTATGCAATTCTAGAAAAGTAGAAAAATACTAGTAAAAACACACTGATTAAAAATGCCATTATCATAGCGGCAATATTAATATTTTTAATATTCCATCCAATTATTTTTCTTCCCTTAAAACTCTCTCCTGCATCCTGTACCTTGCCTGAAGTGTCTGTATATCTCTCCTTAAACCTCTTATCAGCTTCTTTCGCCCTATCAGAAACATCAGTACTTCCTTCATACATATCCATCATTTTTTCCTCAAACCTGCCGGTAATATCAACAGCTCTACGAAGGGTTTTAGCATCAAAATCATAAAATATCATAAGGTAATCTTCAAATCTGCTGGTGACATCAATAAGCTTTCTACATACCCTGGAACTAAAATAATATACATTGTTAACCCCAGTATCTATATATTTATAAGTAAATAAACACAACTGCCAACCTATATTTGCCATTGGTTTGTATAGTGAATATTCTATGCTAAGCCAGTCCGGAAACTTGATGCTGAACAGTTTAAACTTATTCCCCAGAGGATAAATAACTGCTACAAGGGCTAACACTATTACCATGGCCCTAATATCTGGCCAGGTAAAGAAGTTAAGTTTTGTTAGATATTCCACCTTAGCAGGATCGTAAGTAAATCCGTTCATGGCAGGGATTATCAGTGACTGATAAATTACCTGGGGAAATATACCTATGAATATAATAGAAGCTGCAAAAACTCCCATGGTAAGGTAAACCACCGGGGAAGGATGATAATCCTTGTCGTATTTCTCCGGCACTTCTCCCAGGAATAATCCCCTAAAAAGCTTTATAAAATAACAGACTGTCATTGCACTGGTCAAAACGAATATTTTTTCCGCTATAAAGAGCCAGGGGTCATTATTAACGAGGTAAGCTTCTTCTATGGCATGATGGACTAAAGTTTTACTTGTATAACCGTTAAAACCTGGAATTCCTCCTATGCCAAAGGCGGCTACCAGAAAGGTACCGGCTATAAAGGGAAACTTTTTAGCCATCCCCCGCACTTTTTCTATATCCAGCTCGTGGGTGTGTATATAAACAGCTCCTACCATCATAAACAACCCTGCTTTAAAAAAGGCATGGTTAATAATATGATAGATAGCTCCTACAAATCCCATGGCCCCATCGGCTCCCATGTATGCAGCACACCCTACACCTAGCAAAATATAACCCATCTGGCTTACACTGGAATAGGCCAGTATTTTTTTGGCCATAGTTTGCTGTAAAGCCATAAGAGCTCCCAGGAACATTGTAACAATTCCTATCCATATGATAATATAACCAAAAACATTGCTCCACTCAGCGAACAGAACTGCATCCTCTACAACTTCTGTGCCGGTAAAAATCATCAGCACAACCCTGAGTATTCCATAAGCACCTATTTTAATCATCAATCCTGAAAGAAGAGCACTGGCCGGTGCCGGTGCGATTGGATGTGCTTGAGGAAGCCATATATGCAAGGGAACCATCCCGGCTTTAACCCCAAAGCCAATTAAAAACATTAATAAAATTAAAGGCTGATTTGCTCCAGAAGCCGTTAATTCTGATAACAAAGGCCTTATTTCCAAGGTTCCTACCGCAGAGTAGAGAAGGAAAATTCCCATGAGAAGAACAAGACCACCCAAAACTCCCAAAATAATAAACACATTACCGGCATCCATGGATTGTTTATCTTCCTCATGAATAACCAGGACATATGAGCTAAAAGTCATCAACTCAAAAAATAAAAATAGAGAAATCAGGTCACCCGTTAAAACTACCCCCAGGCACCCCCCCAGGGTAAACAAGAAAAAAGAAAAGAACCTGGTTTTAGCATGTTCATCGGCCATATAAGCCCAAGAAAAAAGTGTGGCCAAAAGCCAGATAAAAGACATCAAAGCAGCAAATATAAAACTTAAGCTATCAACTCTAAAAAAAAGCTCATAATCGATGATTGGCACTATTAAATACCTGTATTCAACAATTCCCTGCTGAATTAAAGGGTAAAGAGATATTACCTCTTTAAAAGTATAGAGAGCTATAGCAGCGGACAAAATGTTTCTTACCCATTCTGTTTTGCGTCCAGCCAAATAAACTAATAATGCGCCGATCATAGGTATTAACACGATCCACACCGGCTTACTCGAAATTATTGTTTGGCTAACTTGGTTTATTCCTTCAGCAGCACTATACATACATTATATTCCTCCTCCGATCAATAGATCCGTTGCCATCCTGGACAAATCAAATGGTAAATTAATAGGAGACACACCAAATATCAAGCAACATACCGCTAAAACAACTATAGATAATAGCATCTTAAAAGGAACATCATCAGCTTTAATTTCCTGATGGAGTACTTCCTCACCAAAAAAGGCATTGATGATAATAGGAAGGTAGTAAAGCCCGTTCATTAAACTACTAATCAACAATACCACTACATAAAAGGGGGCACCTCCATCTAAAGCACCTAAAGCTAAATTCCACTTGCTTAAAAAACCATTTAGCGGAGGGATACCTATCATGGCCAGGGAAGCTGTGGTAAAAGCAATCATAGTTACAGGCATTTTAATTCCTATTCCTCCCAGTTCACGAACATCCCTTTTACCAGTTTTTACTATTATAGCACCTGCACATATAAAGAGACAGCCCTTCATGAAAGCATGGGAAAATATATGAAATATAGCTCCCAAAATAGCTGCCTCAGTGAAAAGAGACATGCCCAACAAAACATATCCCATCTGTCCTATACTGGAATAGGCCAGACGCCTTTTCAAATCATACTGGGTAATAGCTACGGCAGAACCTAGAAGAATTGTTATAACAGCTAAAACGGTAACCACAAAAATCCAATTTGTTTCTTGCAAGAATTCCACATTAAAAACGTTAAAAAAAACTCTGAACAAACCATATGCTCCTGTTTTTAACATAATACCAGAAAGTAGTGCACTGGCAGGTGCAGGCGCAACAGGATGGGCATCAGGAAGCCATACGTGCAAGGGAAACATTCCTGCTTTCATGCCAAAGCCAATGATATACGCAATAAAAGTAGCAAACGCTAAACCAGAAGCTGTGGTAATCATCCCAGTATGTTCAAGACTTACAGTGCCGGCAAGCTCAAAAGTATTAATAACACCTAATAACAAGGCTAAACCACCAATAATCGTCATAATGATATATTTGTAACCGGCTTTTAAGGCTTCTTCCGTTTCTTCATGAACAACTAGAACATAGGATATCACAGACATTAACTCAAAAAATATAAAAAGAGTGAAAAAATCTCCAGCCACAAATATTCCCAAGCAAGCTCCCAGGGTAAATATTAATGTTGGGTAATACCTGTTCTGAGCATGTTCATGGCTCATATAATCTATAGAATAAATAGTAGCTAACATCCAAACAAAGGAAGAAATAAGTGCCAGGCAAAAACTTAAAATATCGACTCTAAAAGTTCCTACAAATCCCATTTCCGGTATTATTTCAAATAATTCAAATACTAGGATATCACCTCGAATGATTTGTGGGTACATTGCTGCAACAGCTATAAAGGTAATTATAGACGTTATAACGGATAACTTATTTCTAAGTTTAGCAGATTCCTTTTGTACGTAATAAATTGCAAGGGTCATAAGCATAGGGAATAATGTAACAAATACCGGCAAAAATGAAGTTGTTGTCTCTCCCATCTTATCATCTCCTTTTCAAACTTCCACCCTTTTTTCCCTATAGAATCATTTCAACAGCTCTTTCGATGATAACTAAAATGTACTTGGGGAAAATTCCGAAAATCATACAGCCAGCACCTAAGATTATTAAGGGAACAGACATTCTTAAAGGTAACTTCTTAACCTGTATTTCTTCTTCCCCGTCTTCTTCTTCACTTTCCCCAAAAAAGGCATTTATAACAATGGGAAAATAATAAAGGCAGTTTAAAAAACTGCTGATTAATATTATAGCCAGGTAAAAATGCTTATTAGCATCAAGGGTTCCTAGGGCCAGGTACAGCTTACTTATAAAACCGTTAGTTGTCGGAATACCTACCATAGCCATAGCACCAATGGTAAATGCTCCCATAACCACAGGCATCTTTAACCCTATTCCCTTTAAATCGTCAATCTTCCTGATACCTGTACAGTAAATTATAGCTCCAGCTGAAAGGAAGAGCATGGACTTCATCATGGCATGGTTAAAAATATGAAGTAATCCTCCTGTTAATCCAGTGGAATTAGCCAGCCCTATGCCAAGAAAAACATATCCTATTTGAGCTATACTTGAAAATGCCAGCATTCTTTTGATATCTTCTTGAACGATTGCAAAAATAGAACCGAAAAATATAGATAGTGCTGATAAAATTAATATCATGTCAAAAACTGGCAATAAATCAAACAGCTCGATAGGAAATACTTTATATAGTAGCTTTAAATAAACCACAGTATAAATTTTAATAACCAAACCGGACAGTATAGCGCTGGAAGGAGATGGAGCTGAGGAGGGAGCATCAGGTAACCAGACGTGTAAGGGAAACAGAGCTGCTTTTACTATGAAACCAACGGAAAATAAGGCCAGGGCTACCAAGATGTTATTAGGATAAATATGTGCGACATCTTGTATTGCTGCAGCAGCAAAGGCAAAATTCAAATGACCGCCTATCATGTAAAGAAGCGCCACAGAAAGCAACACACAACCTGTCCCTACAGCACTCAACATAAGGTATTTAAAACTTGCTTCCACACATTCCCGGTCCGATTTAACTGAAATAATACCACAAGCAGATATAGCAGCTATCTCCATAAACACGAACATGTTGAAAAAATCATTAGTTACAGCCAGTCCCATCATGGCACCCACCAGTAACAGGTAAAGGGTATAATATAAACCCAGCACCTTAGGTTTAAGTTCATGGGTAAGGTCTACAGTTCCAAAAATTAATATAAGGAAACTAACTGTGGAAATAGTTATTAACATGAACAGTGCCAGGTAATCAACTACAAATTCAATTCCCCAGGGAGGAGACCAGCCGCCCAGTTCATAATGAATAGTTCCTTCAGTGAATACTCTCCAGGATAAATTTCCTATAAATACAAAAGCCAGTACATGAGCAGCAACTGCCATTGTAGCACACCAGCTATTTTTCCAGCGCTCAAGTATGGGCATAAGGAATGAAAATAAAAGAAAACTTACAATCAATAAAACGGTTGAATGTGCATGAATTACATTAATAAATGTCATGATTCAGTACTCCTTATCCGCATGATTTCTTCGGCATCAAGAGTGCCATAATGCTCATATATTTTTACAACTAACGAAAGAGCAAATGCAGTAACGCTTACTGCTACCACAATTCCTGTTAGAATTAACGCTGTAGGAAGAGGGTTAATATAAGCCTGCTCAACACCAGGTTCGATTATAGGAGCCACGCCCCCTTGCACATACCCCGTAGAAACAAAAAATAGGAATATGGCTGTATCCATAATATTCATACCGATAACCTTTTTAATTAAATTTGAATGGGTGAGCATGGTATGAAATCCTATAACAAATAAAATCACAGATACCAGGTAATACATGTTTTCAAATAATCTCATTGCTACATCGGCAAAATCAATCATGGGCATCACCTTCTACCTCTATAAGACTATAGAACAATGTTACAACGGTACTGGCTACCTTTAAGCCCAGGCCTAAAGTAATTAGAACAATGGCTCCACTGCTGACTAAATCGCCGGGTGCCCCCATATAAAACCCGGCTTCTTTATTAGTTAAAAAATTTTGGCCCATATATATCCCTACCAGACCCAAAATAGCAAACCAGCCAGCTCCAGCACATTCCACAATTGTAGAAGTCTCATGGGAAAGCTTCTTAGCTCCCCTTTCCAGGTTAAAGGCTAAAGCAAAAAGAATCATACTGGAACCTAAAATAGCACCTCCAGAAAAGCTGCCTCCGGGGGTCAAGTGTCCATGTAAAATAACATAAAAACCGTAGACCTGGATAAATGGAACGACTATTCGACTAACCATACGAACAATAAGATCTTCCAACTATTATCACCTCACCTATACCTTTTAAAACCTGCTTTAATGTGCCTTAAGGGTAGCCAACGCACCAATAATAGCTAAAAATAAAACGGTAGCCTCCCCTAAAGTATCAAAAGCCCGGTAATCCATAATTATAGAAGATATTACATTTAATGCTCCTGTTTCTTCCACAGCACCCTCTATATATCTTTGAGGAACCTCATTATTCGTGGGATTCCCTGGATCACCAAAAGTTGGCATCTCAGCAACTGTAGCAACAAGAACAAATGCTATCATTGCCAAAAATATCAAGGTAAGAATAAGCCTCATTATTCTTCCCTCCTTGTCTTACTAATGGTAGCTATAAGCAATAAACTGGTCACTCCCGCTCCGATAGCAGCCTCAGTTATAGCAATATCTGGAGCTTCCAGCTGCTGCCACACCACAGCCATAATCAGGCTATATGCAGCAAATATAATAATAGCACTTAATAAATCTCTGGTTCTAGCAACACTAATAGCACAAACGATAAGAAATAATAAAAGTAACATGTCTAATATTGTAGCCATCATGAGGATATACCCTCCTCTTTAGACTGGTCAAAATAAGTACTTTTGACCATAGGAATATCAACAGAATAAGCTGCTTTAGCAATGGCATGAGCTGCTGTAGGGTTACTTAACCAGATAAATACTATAATGATGGCTAGCTTTATGCTGGGACCAGTTAATCCCTGAAATAGTATAAGTGAAAACAATATTAGCCCCAACCCCAAGGTATCACACTTGGTAGTAGCGTGGAGGCGGGTATAAACATCCGGAAAACGAAGAAGTCCTACTACTCCCACCATAAAAAAGAATAAACCACATAACAGGATAAAAAGAGTTATTGCATCTAATAACATAACAGTTCCTCCTATTCTAAAACGCCTTTTTGCAGGTACTTAGCCACTCCTATGGTTGCTAAGAAGGCAATCAGGGCATACACTATGGCTATGTCTAAAAAGTACTCCTTATGGTAAATTATGGAAACCAGAACCATGATCACTATAGCTTTGGTACTGATTACATTAATAGATATAACCCTATCAGCAACTGTAGGGCCAACATAAGCCCGGTAAAGGCACAAAAAGGTCATTAAAACCAGAAAAATACACGCTAATGTAAAAACTGTTATTAACATTATTTCTCCTCCTCAATTCCCAGCAGCTTAACAGCCATATGCCAGTCAACAACTACTGAAGCATTTTCTCTAGTTAAACAATGGACTAAATAAATATCGTCCTCCAAATCTACAGTCAATGTTCCCGGAGTTAAGGTTATAGAATTAGCTAAAATAACCTTATCCAAGTCCCTTTTTAAGAATGTTTTAAATTCAATCAAAGTTGGTGAAATAGGCATTTTGGGATTTAATACGATTTTAGCTACCTGAATGTTTGCCTGAATTATTTCAACAAAAAGACTTGCCAGGTATACAACAAAATTTAAAATGTTTCTCAAACTAATAAAAGGACGCTCTTCTTTAAATATCAGAATATCCCTGCAAAATATTACTACAATAATACAGGATACTAAACCTGCAATAACTTGCTGTATGTGTAAGCTCCAGGTAATTAAAAGCCAAAATATAAACAAAAAAATAGTTGTCCCGATATATGTCTTTAAACGTCCAGCACTCATCTTGAAAACTCCTTTGCCTGCGTTTATTCTATTTGCTATCCTCCCGGATATAATGTCCGCTTCTACCACCGGTCTTCTCTAAAAGAGATATTTCTTTTATCTGCATTTCCTTATCTGCTGCTTTACACATATCATAAATGGTTAAGGCAGCAACTGAAACAGCTGTTAAAGCTTCCATCTCCACCCCTGTTTTCCCGGTGGTCTTTACGATGCTTTTTATTTCAATTATTCCTTCATCTACTAAATTAAAACTAATATCCACACCGGTAAGAAATAAAGGATGGCACATGGGAATAAGGGAACCGGTTTTTTTAGCAGCCATAATGCCGGCTGTCTGGGCTACGGCTAAAACATCTCCCTTTTCAATACCGTGCTCTTTAATCATTTGTAATATTTTAGGATTTACGATAACTTTGCCACAAGCTACAGCTTGTCTTACTGTGTCGCCTTTTTCAGTCACATCTACCATTTTAGCTCTACCCTCTTTATTAAAATGGGTAAAATTTTTTGAAGACATTTTATCACTCCATTGCTACTTCAATATTTCTGCATAATATATTAATATGTGTCTCGTATACGCCCTAAAATATAATCTTAATTTAAGTTTTATGGTGCAGAAATAAGTCCCGCACCATAAAACTTAATTGTTTATTTATCTATGTTAGCTTACTTAATTTTTAAAAGGCAACGCAATACAATCTCTCTTACATTTTTCTAAACAATTACCACAGGCAGTACA